>NZ_CP143545.1:0-95000 GCF_046237625.1 Paraperibacillus esterisolvens
ATGCTTAATCCCAAGTATACCTTTGATACGTTTGTCATTGGTTCAGGAAACCGCTTTGCCCATGCAGCTTCACTGGCGGTAGCCGAAGCTCCCGCCAAAGCGTACAACCCTCTGTTTATTTACGGAGGAGTAGGGCTTGGAAAGACGCATCTTATGCATGCGATCGGCCATTATGTGCTGGAACATAATCCTTCTGCCAAGGTACTGTATCTTTCTTCGGAGAAATTCACAAATGAATTCATTAATTCTATCCGTGACAATAAAGCGGTCGATTTCCGGAATAAATACAGGAGCGTGGACGTGCTTCTTATCGATGATATTCAGTTCCTTGCAGGAAAAGAACAAACCCAGGAAGAGTTTTTCCATACCTTTAATACGCTGCATGAGGAAAGCAAGCAGATCATCATATCCAGTGACAGGCCTCCGAAGGAAATCCCAACCCTTGAGGACAGGCTCCGATCCCGTTTCGAATGGGGATTGATCACGGATATCACACCGCCGGACCTGGAAACCCGGATTGCCATCCTCCGAAAAAAAGCTAAAGCCGAGGGTCTGGATATTCCGAATGAAGTAATGCTTTATATAGCCAACCAGATTGATACAAACATCAGAGAACTTGAGGGCGCCCTAATCCGCGTTGTTGCCTATTCTTCCCTGATCAATAAAGACATTAATGCAGACCTTGCTGCTGAAGCTCTGAAAGATATCATTCCGAGTTCAAAACCAAAAATCATTACCATTTTGGATATTCAAAAGGCTGTCGGAGATCACTTCCATGTGAAGCTTGAGGATTTTAAGGCTAAAAAGCGGACAAAATCCATTGCATTCCCAAGGCAGATCGCCATGTACCTGTCCAGGGAACTGACTGATTTCTCACTTCCGAAGATTGGGGAGGAATTTGGCGGGCGGGATCATACCACGGTCATTCATGCCCATGAAAAAATCTCCAAGCTTATTCAAAGTGATACTCAATTTCAAAAGCAGCTGCAGGAAATCAATGACCGCCTGAAAATTTAACATTAACAGGCCAGGGGATAATGTTAATAACCCGTCACTGGTTACACACAGTCTGTCCACATGTGGATAGACTGTTTTTCCTTATATATTTCCCGGTTATCCACATACTAACAGGCCCTATTACTATTACTACTATTTTTTTATAATAATAATTAATATAAAATATCAATTTGGAGGATTTGAAATATGCGATTTATCATTCAGCGGGACCGCCTGGTGCAAAGCGTCCAGGATGTTATGAAGGCTGTAACTTCAAGAACGACCATTCCCATTCTTACAGGTATTAAAATCACTGCATCCAATGAAGGAGTGACCTTTACGGGAAGCGATTCAGATATTTCTATTGAATCTTTTATTCCTGCAGAAGAAGCAGGAGAGGAAATAGTTGAAGTAAAAGAAGCGGGCAGCATTGTACTCCAGGCACGGTTCTTCAGTGAAATAGTGAAAAAGCTTCCGCTCGGAACAGTGGAGATCGGAGTTCAGGGCAATTTTCAGACAATCATCCGTTCTGGAAAAGCAGAGTTCAACCTGAACGGGCTTGATGCTGATGAATATCCTCATCTGCCTCAAATTGAAGAAGAAAATACGCTGAAGATGCCTGCCGACCTTTTAAAAACATTAATCAGACAGACTGTGTTCGCGGTGTCCACCTCAGAAACACGCCCTATCTTGACAGGTGTCAACTGGAAGGTGGAAAATGGTGTGCTGTTCTGTACTGCAACAGACAGCCACCGTCTGGCAATGAGGAGCGCACCGATTGAAGGAGAAAGCGGAAAGTCTTATATGGCTGTCATCCCGGGCAAAAGCTTGAATGAGCTGAGCAAGATCCTTGATGACAACTCCGACCTTGTAGATATCGTCATCACAGAAAACCAGATCCTGTTCAAAGCCAAACATCTATTATTTTTCTCAAGGCTGCTTGAAGGGAACTATCCTGATACATCCAAATTGATTCCGTCAGAAAGCAAAACCGCGGTGATAGTCAATACAAAGGAATTTCTCCAAGCGATTGACCGGGCATCGCTCCTTGCCAAAGAAGGCAGGAATAATGTGGTGAAGCTTTCTACAATTGAAGGAAAAATACTGGAGATTTCGTCCAACACTCCTGAAATCGGAAAAGTTATTGAAGAGCTTCAGGCAGAATCGATCGACGGCGAGGAATTAAAAATTTCATTCAGTGCAAAATATATGATGGATGCCTTAAAAACATTAGAAGGCACAGAAATCAGAGTGAATTTCACCGGAGCCATGCGGCCCTTCGTCATCCGTGCGCTAAACGATGAAAATATCACCCAGCTTATCCTTCCAGTCCGCACGTACTAATAGATAAAAAAACCTTGTCCTGGCACGGCAAGGTTTTTCTTATAAGCCAAAAAGCAGTTTTTTGTAATAGAGAGAAAAATTTAGTAAAATAAAGTATTGAGTGTAAATGTTTTAGAACGAGCCCTTCTTATGCGTTCTGCCCCAATTTATTCTCTAAGGAAATGAGTGAAGCAAGCGATGACAGAGATCCAGATTGATACAGAATATATTACGCTCGGCCAGTTCCTGAAAGCCGCAGACATCATCCAGAGCGGAGGGATGGCCAAGTGGTTCCTTGGTGAACATGAAGTGTTCATCAATGGCGAGCTGGATGACAGAAGAGGAAGAAAGCTCAGGGACGGCGATCAGGTAGACATACCCGGACAAGGTAAATTTCTGATAAAGAGGTAAACTAAATACTTTATGCATATCGAAAACATTCGTTTAACAAACTACCGGAATTATGCTGATCAAAGCGTATCCTTTGAAAACAAAGTCAATCTCATACTCGGTGAAAACGCACAGGGCAAGACGAATATGATGGAATCCATCTTTGTGCTGGCCATGGCCAAGTCGCACCGGACTTCGAATGATAAAGATCTTATTCGCTGGGACAAAGAATATGCTAAAATAGAAGGAAGGATCCAAAAAAGAAACACCTCCATTCCTTTAGAGCTGACCATCTCTAAAAAAGGAAAAAAAGCCAGGGCAAATCATATCGAACAAAAAAAGCTCAGCCAGTATGTGGGGAATATGAATGTAGTTATGTTCGCGCCCGAAGATCTTCATTTAGTCAAGGGCAGCCCGCAGGTCAGAAGGCGTTTTATTGATATGGAGATTGGCCAGGTTTCCCCTGTTTATCTCCATGACATGAGTCAATATCAAAAGATACTCCAGCAGAGAAATCATTACCTTAAACTCCTTCAAACCAAGAAAACAGCAGATACAGCGATGCTTGATGTGCTGACCGAGCAGCTTATTGGCACAGCCGTGAAAATCATTGAGAAACGGACCCACTATCTTTCGCTCCTTCAGGACTGGGCAGGCCCAATCCATTCGGGCATTTCTAGGGGCCTTGAAACGCTTAGGATTGAATATATTACAAGTGTAGACGTATCAGATTCTATGAATTTGTCGAAAATGAAAAGTGAATTAGAAGAAAAATTTGCGAAAATTTCGACCAGGGAAAAAGAACGCGGAGTCACAATGATCGGTCCTCACCGCGATGATCTGGTTTTCCATGTAAATGACCGTGATGTACAGACCTTTGGATCACAGGGGCAGCAAAGGACAACCGCTCTTTCATTAAAACTTGCTGAAATCGAGCTGATCCACTCGGAGATCGGGGAGTATCCCATCTTACTGCTGGATGATGTCCTGTCAGAACTGGACGATTACCGGCAGTCCCATCTCCTGAACACTATCCAGGGGAAGGTCCAGACATTTGTGACGACCACGAGCGTCGACGGCCTCGACCACCAGACGCTGAAGGAAGCTTCTGCTTTCCGCGTCAGCCAGGGAAATGTGGAACGGATAGAATGAGGTGATTCTATGTATCTTCATGTAGGAGAGGACACTCTCGTTAAAACTAATGATATAATAGTTATTCTAGACAGGCAGCTTCTGAAGAATTCCGATATTTTCAAGGAATTTATGGAAAAAAGGAAAGACAGGGCAGTCAATCTCGCAAAAGGGGAGATTAAATCTGTGGTCATAACTGAGACCATGGCCTATCTATCGCCTTTTTCCTCCGCTATCCTGAAAAAACGCGCCGTCCAATTTATGCAGCCGGCTAGTGACAGAAAAATAAACGGAAATTCCGTATTAAATATAAAATAAGAAAAATCAGCCATAGAAAAGTGTAGGTGATCGGGTTGGCTATGGAACAAGATATACAGCAGCAATCTTATGATGAAAACCAGATACAGGTATTAGAAGGCTTAGAGGCAGTACGCAAGCGTCCCGGAATGTACATTGGTTCCACCGCAGCAAAGGGTCTCCACCACCTGGTCTGGGAAATCGTTGACAATAGTATCGACGAGGCCCTGGCAGGCTTTTGCGATGAAATAAATATAATCATTGAAGAAGATAACAGCATTACCGTAAAAGATAACGGACGGGGAATTCCTGTAGGGATCCATGAAAAGATGGGGCGCCCGGCAGTAGAGGTCATCATGACGGTGCTCCACGCCGGCGGTAAATTTGGCGGAGGCGGATATAAGGTATCTGGCGGGCTCCATGGTGTAGGTGCTTCGGTAGTTAACGCCCTTTCAACTGAGCTTGAGGTATTCGTCCACCGCGACAATAATATCTATTATCAGAAGTTCAATAAAGGTGTGCCAGCCGCAGACCTTAAAGTGATTGGGGATACTGATTATACCGGAACTACCGTCCATTTTACCCCTGATCCAGAGATCTTTACGGAAACGACAGAATACGACTTTGAAACCCTTGCGACACGTGTGCGTGAGCTCGCTTTCCTAAATAGGGGAATCAGGCTGACACTTACTGACAAAAGGGCTGAAAACCGCAAAAATGAATATTATTATGAAGGCGGAATCAAAGCCTATGTCGAGCATCTAAACCGGACAAAAGAAGTTATGCATGAAGAACCGATTTATATGGAAGGCGAAAGGGACGGCATTACGATTGAAGTAGCCCTGCAATATAATGACGGCTATTCCAGCGCCATCTATTCCTTTGCGAATAACATCCATACTTATGAGGGCGGAACCCACGAATCCGGTTTCAAGACAGGCTTGACACGGATCATCAATGATTATGCCCGCAAGAATGGGATATTCAAGGATGCTGATGCCAATCTATCCGGAGAGGATGTCAGGGAAGGGCTGACAGCGATCATTTCGATCAAGCATCCGGATCCGCAGTTTGAAGGACAGACGAAGACAAAGCTCGGCAATTCAGAGGCCAGGACAGTCACGGATTCCATCCTTTCTGAAAAGCTGGATTCATTCATGCTTGAGAACCCGTCCGTCGCCCGCAAGATTGTTGAAAAAGGCTTGATGGCTTCCCGTGCCAGGGCAGCTGCCAAGAAGGCAAGGGAGCTTACAAGGCGAAAGAGTGCGCTCGAGGTATCAGCTCTCCCGGGTAAACTTGCGGATTGTTCCTCAAAAGATCCGGCAATCAGTGAATTGTATATTGTTGAGGGTGATTCGGCAGGAGGATCGGCCAAACAGGGCCGTGACCGCCATTTCCAGGCCATACTTCCCCTCCGCGGCAAGATCATCAACGTAGAGAAGGCAAGGCTTGATAAGATCCTTTCCAACAATGAGATACGCGCCATCATCACAGCCCTCGGAACAGGGATTGGCGGAGATTTTGATATCGCCAAGGCACGATACCATAAAATTGTCATCATGACAGATGCCGATGTGGACGGCGCTCATATCAGAACTTTATTATTGACGTTTTTCTATCGTTATATGAGGAATATCATCGAAAGCGGCTATATTTATATCGCCCAGCCGCCGCTTTATAAAGTCTCCCAGGGCAAGAAGGTTGAATATGCCTACAATGATAAGCAGCTCGACAGAATCCTTGCTGAACTTCCTTCCGTACCGAAGCCGAGTCTCCAGCGTTATAAAGGTCTTGGGGAAATGAATCCTGAACAGCTATGGGAAACAACGATGAATCCTGATACAAGGACCCTTCTGCAGGTCAATCTGGAGGATGCGATTGAGGCAGATGAAACATTCGATATATTGATGGGTGATAAGGTTGAACCGCGGCGCAATTTTATTGAAGAAAATGCGCTGTATGTAAAAAACCTGGATATTTAAGGGGTTTTTCCTTACTGCATAACCTAAAACACAGGGTAGAGGCACTCTATCCTGTCTTTTACATATTGCACTTGTAAAGTACACGATTAAAAGGAGGCTGGCTCCATGTCTGAGATGGAAAATTCAAATGTCAGAGAAATAAATATAAGTCAGGAAATGCGTACATCTTTCCTCGACTATGCCATGAGCGTCATCGTAGCCCGGGCACTTCCCGATGTAAGGGACGGGCTTAAACCCGTGCACAGGCGTATTTTGTATGCGATGAATGATCTTGGGATGACGTCCGAGAAGGCATATAAAAAATCAGCACGTATCGTCGGGGAAGTAATCGGCAAATACCACCCGCATGGTGACTCGGCTGTTTATGAAACGATGGTCCGTATGGCCCAGGATTTCAACTACCGCTATATGCTTGTTGACGGTCATGGAAACTTTGGATCGGTTGATGGCGATGCAGCGGCAGCGATGCGTTATACCGAGGCCAGAATGTCTAAGATCTCCATGGAATTAATCCGGGACCTAAATAAGGACACCATCGATTATAAAGATAATTACGACGGTTCCGAAAGAGAACCGGTAGTCCTTCCATCCCGTTTTCCGAACCTGCTTGTAAATGGGTCATCAGGGATAGCGGTCGGAATGGCAACCAATATACCGCCCCATCAGCTTGGCGAGGTAATCGACGGAGTCCTTGCTGTCAGCAGGAATCCCGAGATCTCTATCCAGGAGCTTATGGAGTATGTAAATGGCCCTGACTTTCCTACAGGCGGAATGATCCTGGGAAGAAGCGGCATTCGGAAGGCCTACGAAACCGGAAGGGGATCCATTACCCTAAGAGCGAAGGTTGAGATTGAGCAGAAAGCGAACGGCAAGGAAGTTATCATCGTAAATGAAATTCCTTACCAGGTTAATAAAGCACGTCTGATCGAAAAGATAGCCGAGCTTGTCCGCGACAAGAAGATAGATGGCATCACGGATCTCCGCGACGAGTCAGATCGTACCGGCATGCGCATTGTGATTGAAGTGAGAAGGGATGCCAATGCCAATGTCCTGCTTAACAATCTGTACAAGCAGACAGCCCTGCAGACGAGCTTCGGAATCAACCTGCTTGCACTTGCGGAAGGCCAGCCAAAGGTTCTGAACCTGAAGGAATGCCTGGTTCATTACCTGAATCACCAAAAGGTAGTCATTACAAGGAGAACGGAGTTTGAATTAAGGAAAGCAGAAGCACGTGCCCATATTCTCGAAGGGCTGCGGATTGCCCTTGATCATCTCGATGAAGTCATCAACCTCATTCGGAGCTCCCAGACTGGTGAAGCAGCTAAAAATGGCTTGATGGAGCGGTTCTCCCTTTCTGAAAAGCAGGCACAGGCCATCCTTGATATGAGGCTGCAAAGGCTTACTGGTCTTGAGCGTGAAAAGATCGAGGATGAATACCAGGAGCTGGTACGCTTGATTGCAGAGCTTAGGGCCATTCTTGCCGATGAGGAAAAAGTACTGGAAATCATCCGTGAAGAGCTGAATGAAATCAAGGAACGCTTTAATGACAAGCGCAGGACTGAAATCATGACAGCGGGCTTTGAAAACATAGAGGATGAGGATTTAATTCCACAGGAGAATATCGTCATTACCCTGACCCATAACGGTTATATCAAGCGGCTTCCAATCAACACATACAGAAGCCAGCGAAGAGGCGGAAAAGGCATTCAGGGAATGGGAACGAATGAGAATGATTTTGTGGAACATCTTTTAACCACCTCCACACATGATACGATTCTCTTCTTTACCAATAAAGGAAAAGTTTATCGTGCAAAAGGGTATGAGGTTCCTGAATACGGAAGAACAGCTAAAGGACTTCCGATCATCAACCTTCTTGGAATTGAAAAAGGGGAATGGATCAATGCAATTATCCCTGTTCAGGAATTTGGGGAAGATTCATTCTTGTTCTTTACTACAAAGCACGGAATCTCAAAACGGTCTCCATTGTCTTCATTTGCCAACATCCGGAATAATGGATTGATTGCACTCAGCCTGCGTGAAAATGATGAACTGATTTCAGTCAGATTGACGGACGGCAATAAGCATATCATCATCGGGACTGGCAAAGGCATGATGATTCGTTTTCCTGAAACGGACGTCCGTTCAATGGGACGTGGGGCATCCGGCGTTAAGGGGATTACTCTTGATGAAGATGATGAGGTAATCGGCATGGAGCTTCTTGAGCCTGATAACATGGTTCTGACGGTTACCAAGTACGGATATGGAAAAAGGACAGCAGAACAGGAATATCGAATCCAGAGCCGAGGCGGCAAAGGGATTAAAACCTGCAACGTTACAGACCGCAATGGACCGGTCATTGCAGTAAAACCGGTTACCGGCGAGGAAGACCTGATGCTTATTACCGCAGGCGGCATCCTGATCAGGATGGGAGTCGACAGCATTTCCCAGACAGGAAGGATCACACAGGGAGTGAAGCTGATCCGTTTGGAAAACACGGAGGAACAATTTGTATCCACTGTGGCCATCGTAGAGCGCGAGGAAGAAAAAGACCTTGAGGATCCTGATCTTGAAACGGATCCGGATACATCCCTTGAGAGCGGTTCTCCAGGTATAGCTGACGACATGCCAGCGGGAGACCCTGAAGAATAATAGCAAGAAAGAGAAAGCAGCTGTGCTGCTTTCTCTTTTTTTAGGAAATATATTCTAGTTTTTTAAAATCAATTCCGATACTATTAATGTATATATATCAGCAAGAGAAAATACAGGGGGGAACATCATTGCTAGTAAAGGTCAGTGAAATTCAGCCAGGCTGCATCCTGTCCAGGGATATAACCGGAAAAACAAATCGGCCGATCTTTCCTAAAAAAACCGTCCTTACGGGAGAACATATTGAATGGATGAAGGCTTTCCTTATAAAAGAAGTAAGTGTTGAAAGGATGCTGATCAGCGGCCAGCCATTCACACCAAGCGGGATCATCCATGAGGAAGGGGAAATTGCGGGAGGGACTTTATTCTCTGAGGATTATCTCAACGCCGTTTCTGCATATAAAAAATTGTTCAAGGGATGGCAGGCAGGCGCACATCTGGATGTAACCAAGGTCCGGGAGAATTTCATTCCATTACTCCATACATTTTTAGAATTAAAGCATGAGATTTTTTACCTGCACCATTATTCAGTAAAAGAA
Source organism: Paraperibacillus esterisolvens (assembly GCF_046237625.1). Classification (GTDB taxonomy): domain Bacteria; phylum Bacillota; class Bacilli; order Bacillales; family DSM-1321; genus Paraperibacillus; species Paraperibacillus esterisolvens. Next base: position 9,305 of record NZ_CP143545.1, read on the forward strand.
GATTACCTATATCATCATGCGATAGCTTCAGGACTGATATGCGGCTATATAGGCAGGGAATTGGGCTACAACAGCGGGGATATCATTCAGGCGGCGCTGGCGGGCTGTTTAAGCGATTGCGGCATGTCAAAAATCACTGCCTCCATCATCCATAAACAAAGCAGCCTGACTGCTTCAGAATTTGAAGAAATAAGAAAGCATCCAGCTTTGGGCTTTAAAATGGTGAAGGACAGCAGCTTCCTGAAAGACGGAGCGAAGCTCGCCATTGCGCAGCATCATGAAAGAATCGATGGCAGCGGATACCCCGGAAAGAACAAGGGCCAGAAGCTCCACCCTTTTTCAAAGATCGCAGCCGTAGCCGATGTATATCATGCCATGACCTCAGAGCGGATATACCGGAAGAAAGAATCGCCATTTAAAGTGCTTGAAATGATTAAGCAGGATTGTTTCGGCAAGTACGACCTTACTGTCCTGCAGACATTAATGCGGGGAATCGAAAGGCATTTGACTGGCAATAAAGTCAAACTGTCAAATGGATTTTCAGCAGAGGTATTGTTCGTGGAACGGAATGTTCCCACACGTCCACTGATTAAATACGACCACACGGGCGAAATAGTTAACCTTGAACAGAACAGAAATCTATTCATTCAGGAAGTTCTGCAGTAACCTCATATAAATAGAATTTTATGAAATCTATTTTTGACCTTGAAATAATGGTTGTTCCTCTATATAATAACTAAGGTCGACAGCTTGGCTTAAGATAATTTCTTCTTTTAAAAAAGTTGTTGACACTTAGTTAGCATTCTGATAATATTAATAAAGTCGTCACCACGACGTAAATGTTCTTTGAAAACTGAACGAAACAAGACGCCAGTTACTTCCTATATGGAAGTAAACAAAACAAGTTTTAAACTTTATGAGCTATATCGAACACTTTTCGGAGAGTTTGATCCTGGCTCAGGACGAACGCTGGCGGCGTGCCTAATACATGCAAGTCGAGCGGATGGATGGGAGCTTGCTCCCTGAAGTCAGCGGCGGACGGGTGAGTAACACGTGGGCAACCTGCCCTTGAGATCGGGATAACTTCGGGAAACCGGAGCTAATACCGGATAGGTCTTTCCCTCACATGAGGGAAAGAGGAAAGACGGTTTCGGCTGTCACTCAAGGATGGGCCCGCGGCGCATTAGCTAGTTGGTGGGGTAACGGCTCACCAAGGCCACGATGCGTAGCCGACCTGAGAGGGTGATCGGCCACACTGGGACTGAGACACGGCCCAGACTCCTACGGGAGGCAGCAGTAGGGAATCTTCCGCAATGGACGAAAGTCTGACGGAGCAACGCCGCGTGAGTGAAGAAGGTTTTCGGATCGTAAAACTCTGTTGTCAGGGAAGAACAAGTGCCATAGTAACTGATGGCACCTTGACGGTACCTGGCCAGAAAGCCACGGCTAACTACGTGCCAGCAGCCGCGGTAATACGTAGGTGGCAAGCGTTGTCCGGATTTATTGGGCGTAAAGCGCGCGCAGGCGGTCTTTTAAGTCTGATGTGAAAGCCCACGGCTCAACCGTGGAGGGTCATTGGAAACTGGGAGACTTGAGTGCAGAAGAGGAGAGTGGAATTCCACGTGTAGCGGTGAAATGCGTAGAGATGTGGAGGAACACCAGTGGCGAAGGCGACTCTCTGGTCTGTAACTGACGCTGAGGCGCGAAAGCGTGGGGAGCGAACAGGATTAGATACCCTGGTAGTCCACGCCGTAAACGATGAGTGCTAAGTGTTAGAGGGTTTCCGCCCTTTAGTGCTGCAGCTAACGCATTAAGCACTCCGCCTGGGGAGTACGGCCGCAAGGCTGAAACTCAAAGGAATTGACGGGGGCCCGCACAAGCGGTGGAGCATGTGGTTTAATTCGAAGCAACGCGAAGAACCTTACCAGGTCTTGACATCCTCTGACACTCCTAGAGATAGGACGTTCCCCTTCGGGGGACAGAGTGACAGGTGGTGCATGGTTGTCGTCAGCTCGTGTCGTGAGATGTTGGGTTAAGTCCCGCAACGAGCGCAACCCTTGATCTTAGTTGCCAGCATTCAGTTGGGCACTCTAAGGTGACTGCCGGTGACAAACCGGAGGAAGGTGGGGATGACGTCAAATCATCATGCCCCTTATGACCTGGGCTACACACGTGCTACAATGGATGGTACAAAGGGCAGCAAAGCCGCGAGGCCGAGCGAATCCCATAAAGCCATTCTCAGTTCGGATTGCAGGCTGCAACTCGCCTGCATGAAGCCGGAATCGCTAGTAATCGCGGATCAGCATGCCGCGGTGAATACGTTCCCGGGCCTTGTACACACCGCCCGTCACACCACGAGAGTTTGTAACACCCGAAGTCGGTGGGGTAACCTTTATGGAGCCAGCCGCCTAAGGTGGGACAGATGATTGGGGTGAAGTCGTAACAAGGTAGCCGTATCGGAAGGTGCGGCTGGATCACCTCCTTTCTAAGGAAAAAGCGATCTTGTTTCGTTCAGTTTTGAGGGAGCATTCTCTCAAAAACAGAAAATAAATTAGAAGCGAGCAATTCGAGGAAGCGAACGAGCGAACACCGGATCGTACTTCATGTACGTGAGGATGTGAACGAGTGAAGTTGACGAAGAAGAGTGAAGTTTATCATTTATTTTCATCATAATGGTAAGGGGCCTATAGCTCAGCTGGTTAGAGCGCACGCCTGATAAGCGTGAGGTCGATGGTTCGAGTCCATTTAGGCCCACCATTTTTTATGTAAAGACCATATTGGGGCCTTAGCTCAGCTGGGAGAGCGCCTGCCTTGCACGCAGGAGGTCAGCGGTTCGATCCCGCTAGGCTCCACCATAGTATCATTCGTTCTTTGAAAACTAGATAACAATATAAGGCAAAAATGATTTGCGTCATTTTACCGCATCGAGTAATAAACCGAGTTAAGTATGTTTTATTATGGTTCGATGATAAAGCGAAACTTCTCCCGCCTTCAGAGGCTGAGGAGGAGCGAGTTATTCGAGGAAGCGATCGAGTGAACACCGGAGCGTACTTTACGTACGTGAGGATGTGAACGAGTGAGCTGACGAAGAAGAACGAAGCTTATCGTCAGCCGGATTTATGGTTAAGTTAGAAAGGGCGCACGGTGAATGCCTTGGCACTAGGAGCCGATGAAGGACGGGACTAACACCGATATGCTTCGGGGAGCTGTAAGTAAGCTTTGATCCGGAGATTTCCGAATGGGGAAACCCACTGTTCGTAATGGAACAGTACCTTCACCTGAATTCATAGGGTGATGGAGGCAGACCCGGGGAACTGAAACATCTAAGTACCCGGAGGAACAGAAAGCAAATGCGATTTCCCAAGTAGCGGCGAGCGAAACGGAATGTAGCCCAAACCGAAAGGCTTGCCTTTCGGGGTTGTAGGACACTCTATACGGAGTTACAAAGGAACGGGGTAGACGAAGAGACATGGAAAGGTCCGTCGAAGAAGGTAACAACCCTGTAGTCGAAACTTCGTTCCCTCCAGAGTGGATCCTGAGTACGGCGGGACACGTGAAATCCCGTCGGAAGCAGGGAGGACCATCTCCCAAGGCTAAATACTACCTAGTGACCGATAGTGAACCAGTACCGTGAGGGAAAGGTGAAAAGCACCCCGGAAGGGGAGTGAAAGAGATCCTGAAACCGTGTGCCTACAAGTAGTCAGAGCCCTATGTCCCTTTTGGGAAACGGGTGATGGCGTGCCTTTTGTAGAATGAACCGGCGAGTTACGATTTCATGCAAGGTTAAGTTGATGAGACGGAGCCGCAGCGAAAGCGAGTCTGAATAGGGCGAATGAGTATGAGGTCGTAGACCCGAAACCAGGTGATCTACCCATGTCCAGGGTGAAGTTCAGGTAACACTGAATGGAGGCCCGAACCCACGCACGTTGAAAAGTGCGGGGATGAGGTGTGGGTAGCGGAGAAATTCCAATCGAACCTGGAGATAGCTGGTTCTCTCCGAAATAGCTTTAGGGCTAGCCTCAAGTGTTAAGAGTCTTGGAGGTAGAGCACTGATTGGACTAGGGGCCCATCTCGGGTTACCGAATTCAGTCAAACTCCGAATGCCAATGACTTTTCCTTGGGAGTCAGACTGCGAGTGATAAGATCCGTAGTCAAAAGGGAAACAGCCCAGACCACCAGCTAAGGTCCCAAAGTATACGTTAAGTGGAAAAGGATGTGGAGTTGCTTAGACAACCAGGATGTTGGCTTAGAAGCAGCCACCATTTAAAGAGTGCGTAATAGCTCACTGGTCGAGTGACTCTGCGCCGAAAATGTACCGGGGCTAAACGTATCACCGAAGCTGTGGGTGGACACCTAGGGTGTCCGCGGTAGGAGAGCGTTCTAAGGGCTGAGAAGCCAGACCGGAAGGACTGGTGGAGCGCTTAGAAGTGAGAATGCCGGTATGAGTAGCGAAAGAAGGGTGAGAATCCCTTCCACCGAATGCCTAAGGTTTCCTGAGGAAGGCTCGTCCGCTCAGGGTTAGTCGGGACCTAAGCCGAGGCCGAAAGGCGTAGGCGATGGACAACAGGTTGATATTCCTGTACCACCTATTCATCGTTTGAGCGATGGGGGGACGCAGTAGGATAGGGTAAGCGCGCTGTTGGATTAGCGCGTCCAAGCAGTTAGGCTGAAAACGAGGCAAATCCCGTTTTCACATAAGCTGAGCTGTGATGGCGAGGGAAATTTAGTACCGAAGTTCCTGATTCCACACTGCCAAGAAAAGCCTCTAGCGAGATGAAGGGTGCCCGTACCGCAAACCGACACAGGTAGGCGAGGAGAGAATCCTAAGGTGTGCGAGAGAACTCTCGTTAAGGAACTCGGCAAAATGACCCCGTAACTTCGGGAGAAGGGGTGCTCATCTGGGTGAATAGCCCGGATGAGCCGCAGTGAATAGGCCCAGGCGACTGTTTAGCAAAAACACAGGTCTCTGCGAAGCCGCAAGGCGAAGTATAGGGGCTGACGCCTGCCCGGTGCTGGAAGGTTAAGGGGAGAGGTTAGCGCAAGCGAAGCTTTGAACTGAAGCCCCAGTAAACGGCGGCCGTAACTATAACGGTCCTAAGGTAGCGAAATTCCTTGTCGGGTAAGTTCCGACCCGCACGAAAGGCGTAACGATCTGGGCACTGTCTCAACGAGAGACTCGGTGAAATTATACTACCTGTGAAGATGCAGGTTACCCGCGACAGGACGGAAAGACCCCGTGGAGCTTTACTGCAGCCTGATATTGAATTTTGGTACAGCTTGTACAGGATAGGTAGGAGCCTTTGAAGCCGGAGCGCCAGCTTCGGTGGAGGCATCGGTGGGATACTACCCTGGCTGTATTGAAATTCTAACCCGCGCCCCTTATCGGGGCGGGAGACAGTGTCAGGCGGGCAGTTTGACTGGGGCGGTCGCCTCCTAAAGAGTAACGGAGGCGCCCAAAGGTTCCCTCAGAATGGTTGGAAATCATTCGCAGAGTGTAAAGGCACAAGGGAGCTTGACTGCGAGACCTACAAGTCGAGCAGGGACGAAAGTCGGGCTTAGTGATCCGGTGGTTCCGCATGGAAGGGCCATCGCTCAACGGATAAAAGCTACCCCGGGGATAACAGGCTTATCTCCCCCAAGAGTCCACATCGACGGGGAGGTTTGGCACCTCGATGTCGGCTCATCGCATCCTGGGGCTGTAGTCGGTCCCAAGGGTTGGGCTGTTCGCCCATTAAAGCGGTACGCGAGCTGGGTTCAGAACGTCGTGAGACAGTTCGGTCCCTATCCGTCGTGGGCGCAGGAAATTTGAGAGGAGCTGTCCTTAGTACGAGAGGACCGGGATGGACGCACCGCTGGTGTACCAGTTGTCTTGCCAAAGGCATCGCTGGGTAGCTATGTGCGGACGGGATAAGTGCTGAAAGCATCTAAGCATGAAGCCCCCCTCAAGATGAGATTTCCCATAGCGTCAAGCTAGTAAGATCCCTGAAAGATGATCAGGTAGATAGGTCTGAGGTGGAAGCGTGGCGACACGTGGAGCTGACAGATACTAATCGATCGAGGACTTAACCTATCTTGTTTATACTCGAAAACGTAATGCAGATCAGCCTTTGTTATCTAGTTTTGAAGGAACGAAAGTTACTTCATATCTGTCTGGCAGTTATGGCAAAGAGGCCACACCCGTTCCCATCCCGAACACGGAAGTTAAGCTCTTTAGCGCCGATGGTAGTTGGGGGATCTCCCCCTGTGAGAGTAGGACGCTGCCGGGCAGATCAAAGAAAGACCAGCTTTTTAGCTGGTCTTTTTTGTATGCCTTTCACTAACAATAATGAGCATGAGCCTCTCTCAGCCAATTTTGAATCAATGCGGGCCCTTTTGTTTCCGTAATATGCAGAAATCTTTTAATGAAGGCAAAATCTGAATTGGGGGTAGTTTTGGTTAACTCCAGCCACCACTCTGTCTCATAGCGTGCAATCATGCTTAAATTATAAAGCAGGAGATAATGAATCAGAATTTCGGGAAGAGTGAAGCTTTTAGCATCCTTATTGACAGCCAGGACGATGCTTCCGGCAGCAGTGTGCAGCCGGAAGGCGCCCTGATGCATGAGTTTAAAATCTCCGGGAAAGGTAAGCGAAAGTTCATCTTTCTCCTCCACTGCCTCAATCAGGAAACCGGTTTTTTGAGATAAAAACTCTTGAAACCGCACGGCTGGCATATGATAGGAGTCGAGGATGCCTGAACTGACTTTATATAAATCCTCATTTTGTGTTAATGCGGCATAGTTGGATTCCTGAAAGAAAGCAAAAAAGAGTGGATCAAGCTCAGGCACCCCCCTTAACAGCTCTTTCATTATTATTTTTTCTCCTTCAAGCTGGTTCATATCAAACATCTTTTCAGCAAAATGGGTAAGCAGGCCATTTTTTTGTACTTTTATTTCGTCATACAGGAATTCATACTGCTGCTTTTTTCTCTTCCTCGCTGAGACTCCGTGAGCAAGGACGGAGGTTGATTCAGGATAGGAACTGTCGACGGTGAGCAGACAGGCCTTGATCAGCTGGCCAAACCCATAAAATAGGAGGCCGGGCTTAATGGTCAGCGGAGCAGTTTTAGCCTGTTCATAATAGTTTTGAGCATGTTCTATATAATATATAAATGGATAGCAGTTATCGTAATATTTAGCATCGCTTCCCTTTTGGCGGGAAGCATAACATTTTTTTAGGAATGCCTGTGAATAAGATGCTGAAAAGAAAACGGTAAAGTCATCCCAGGGGGATTGGTTAGCCACCAATTTAGAAAACCTCCAAGTTAATTGAAAAATCAAACATATTCAATCTTTCTTGACAGTATTTTGTCCAATTGATAACCTACTAATAATATTTTTTAAAGCCTGGAGGGATCGAGATGTGGGAATCGAAGTTTGTTAAAGAGGGTTTAACATTTGATGATGTGCTGCTAGTGCCTGCTAAATCTGAGGTTTTGCCGAAGGATGTTAATATTCAGTCGGCGTTGACAGAAACGCTTAAAATTAATATCCCGATCATTAGTGCCGGTATGGATACTGTCACGGAAGCTGAAATGGCAATCGCAATGGCCCGGCAGGGAGGCCTTGGCATCATCCATAAGAACATGTCCATAGAGCAGCAGGCTGAGCAGGTAGACAAAGTGAAACGTTCCGAAAGCGGGGTTATCACTGATCCATTCTTCCTTACCCCCGAGCACCAGGTATTTGATGCTGAGCATCTTATGAGCAAGTACCGGATTTCCGGTGTGCCGATTGTCAATAATAATGATGAGCTCAAGCTTGTTGGCATCATCACGAACCGGGACCTCCGATTTATCCAGGATTATTCCATAAAAATTTCAGATGTTATGACCAAGGAAAATTTGGTAACGGCTCCTGTGGGAACTAATCTTGAGCAGGCTGAAAGAATACTTCAAAAATACAAAATAGAAAAACTTCCGCTCGTAGACAGTGAAGGTGTTTTAAAAGGCTTAATTACCATCAAAGATATCGAGAAAGTCATCGAGTTCCCTAATTCGGCAAAGGATAGCCAGGGAAGGCTTTTAGCGGGAGCAGCTGTTGGTGTAACCAAAGATACAATGAAGAGGGTTGAGCGGCTTGCAGCGGCCAGTGTGGATGTCATTGTCGTGGATACAGCACATGGCCACTCCCAGGGGGTTCTGGATACAGTCCAGCAGATCAGGGAAGCATACCCTGAACTGTCTATCATCGCTGGAAATGTTGCAACTGCAGAAGGTACACGAGCTCTTATCGAAGCAGGCGCAGATGTTGTTAAGGTAGGCATCGGGCCAGGTTCAATCTGCACTACCCGGGTAGTGGCGGGTGTCGGTGTGCCGCAGATCACAGCAATATACGACTGCGCCACAGAAGCTAGAAAGCATGGTAAGGCGATCATTGCTGATGGAGGAATAAAATATTCCGGGGACATCGTCAAGGCCCTTGCTTCAGGCGGACATGCCGTTATGCTGGGCAGCCTGCTTGCAGGAGTATCTGAGAGCCCTGGCGAAACGGAAATTTTCCAGGGACGCCGGTTCAAAGTGTATAGGGGCATGGGTTCTGTTGCAGCCATGGAAAAGGGTTCAAAAGACCGTTATTTCCAGGAAGAAAATAAGAAGTTCGTGCCAGAAGGAATAGAAGGAAGGCTTCCGTATAAAGGACCTTTGGCTGATACGCTGTATCAGCTGATCGGCGGTCTGCGTTCGGGCATGGGATACTGCGGTACTAAGGACTTAAAGGAACTGCGGGAAAACGCTCAGTTTATCCGCATGACTGGTGCCGGGCTTCATGAAAGCCATCCCCATGATATCCAGATTACCAAGGAAGCGCCTAATTACTCCAAGTTCTAAGCCTTTTAACCTAAACTTTTAGGTTGGTAATAAATACAAGACGGACAGAGATCTATCTCTGTCTATTTTTTTGTTTTTTTTTGTGATAAACTAGAAAAAGTGAAAAAATGAGGTACATATTTAAAAGCCGGAGGTAAGAAACTTGAAAAAAGTCAGCCAGATCACACTGATTTTGACCATGATGGTTGCTCTTATTGCATCGCAATTTTCATTTCAAGCAAGTTCCGCTCATGCTGAAGACACGCTAGGGTTAAAAGCAGAGGCTGCTATATTGCTGGATGCCAAAACGGGTAAAATTGTGTATGAGAAAAATGCAGATGCGGTACTGGGCGTTGCCAGTATGTCAAAGATGATGACAGAATACAACGTTCTGGATGCCATCAAAGATAAGAAAATCACTTGGGACAAAAAGGTAAAAATCAGCCGTTATGTCCATGAATTATCAAGAGCTCCCGGGTTGTCCAATATAGGATTAACCGAAGGGGAAGATTACACGGTAAAAGAGCTATATGAAGCCATGGCCATATTCTCTGGAAATGCGGCAACCGTCGCACTTGCAGAATTGCTTTCAGGAAGCGAGAAGAGCTATGTTGCTTTTGCCAATAAAAAGGCAAAAGAATTAGGTCTTAAATCTGCTAAGTTTGTAAATGCCAGCGGTTTAAATAATTCCAGCTTGATGGGGAATATCCCTGCAGGCAATGCAAATGATGAAAACATTATGACAGCCAGGGACACTGCAACCCTTGCTTACAGGCTGATCACGGATTTTCCAGAATCACTTGAGTACTCCAAGATTCCAAAGTTAAAGTTCCGCGATGGAAGAGAATATCCTAACTTCAACTGGATGCTTCCAGGATTAATATATGAATATGAAGGAGTAGACGGACTTAAAACCGGTTCTACCGATTTTGCGGGCTACTGCTTTACGGCGACTGCCGAAAGGGAAGGACAGCGTTTCATCTCTGTCATTATGAAGGCAGATTCGAAAGACTCACGTTTTACCGAAACTAGAAAGCTATTAGATTACGGATTCTCTAACTTTAAGTCTGAGAAGCTTTTGTCAGCTGGAGTGCAGCCAAAAGCAAAGAAATCAATCGGCGTTGACAAGGGCAAGGCAGACAACGTAAAGATTGAAACCAAAAAGGCTGTTAATATGGTAATTAGGAATGGCGAAAAGAAAAACTATCAGCAGGTGCTGGTATTGGATAAGAAAAAGCTTAATAAACAGGGTGAATTGACAGCCCCTGTGAAAAAAGGTGAAACAGTAGGGTATATCACCCTTAAGCCTAAGACTGGCCAGGATTACGGATTCCTCACAAAAGGAGATCAAAATAACGGCAGAGTCGAAGTAGTGGCAGCCGAAACTGTCGATAAGGCTAATTGGTTCGTCCTTTCCATGAGAGGCGTCGGTTCTTTCTTCGGAGATGTATGGGATAGCGCTGCTTCTGCAGTTAAAGGACTATTCTAATTAGGGAATGCCCCTGGCAGTGTGCCGGGGGTATTTTTTTTTATTATTTCTTTGGCTGCAGCATAAAAACCACATTCTCGTTCAATAGCCAAAATGTATGTGAAAACAGCCTTTATTTTGAATAAAAGAGTTGCAGAAGGTGTAAAATTGTAGTAAATTATCTAATAATCAAAGAATAGTTAAGGCAATGACAGGAATTAGTATCAGGAACATCCGTTCAGTAGAGAGTCGGTGGCTGGTGAAAACCGACAGCGGAACCCTGGGAATCCATCCTCGAGCAAAAAGTATGGAAAGCCGCATTTTTGGTGACTATATACTTTCGGCATAACAAGCCGTTATCTAATGAAGGTGAAAGGTGCAGTATTGCGCCTTTAACTAGGGTGGCAACGCGGGTAACTCTCGTCCCTTTTTGGGATGGGGGTTTTTTGTTTTGTTTTTGCCGGCTTTCTTTCTGGTGACTAAAGGAGGAATAAAAGATGCTTGATATCAAATATTTACGGGCGAATTTTGAACAGGTAAAAGAAAAGCTTAAATTCAGGGGAGAAGATCTCACAGACTTTGACAAGTTTGAAGAGCTAGATCAGAGGCGGAGGCATTTAATTGTTGAAGCCGAAGAATTGAAGAGTAAGCGTAATGATGTATCACAGCAGGTTGCTGCTCTTAAGCGTGAAAAAAAGGACGCAGACTCTTTAATCGCAGAAATGCGTGAAGTCGGTGATAAGATCAAGGTTCTTGATCAGGAATTGCGTGAAGTGGAAGCGGTACTTGAAAAGCTGCTGTTATCTATCCCAAATATCCCGCATGAAACAGTTCCTGTGGGAGATTCTGAAGATGACAATGTGGAGATCCGGACATGGGGGAAACTTCCTGAGTTTGATTTTGAAGCAAAGCCCCATTGGGATCTTGCGGATGAACTCAATATCGTTGATTTTGAGCGGGCAGGCAAGGTAACCGGAAGCCGGTTTGTTTTTTATAAGGGCCTCGGTGCAAGACTTGAGCGTGCACTTGCCGGCTTTATGCTGGATCTTCATACGGAAGAGCATGGGTACGAGGAAATTATGCCGCCTTTCATTGTAAACCGCGCGAGTATGACAGGAACCGGCCAGCTTCCTAAATTTGAGGAAGATGCATTCAGAATTGAAAGCGAAGATTATTTTCTGATTCCTACATCTGAAGTGCCTGTCACCAATATGCACCGTGACGAGATCCTTAACGGAGAGGAGCTTCCCTTATATTATGCAGCGTACAGTGCGAACTTCCGTTCTGAGGCAGGTTCTGCCGGCCGTGATACACGCGGCCTGATCCGCCAGCACCAATTCAACAAGGTGGAACTTGTAAAATTCGTTAAGCCGGAAGATTCTTATGAAGAATTAGAAAAGCTGACAGCAAATGCAGAAAAAGTCCTGCAGCTCCTCAACCTTCCATATCGAGTACTCAGCATGTGTACGGCAGATCTTGGTTTCACTGCTGCCAAGAAATATGACATTGAAGTATGGCTTCCGAGTTATGAAACATACCGTGAGATTTCTTCTTGCAGTAATTTTGAAAGCTTCCAGGCAAGAAGGGCAAATATCCGCTTCCGCCGTGAAGCTAAAGGAAAGCCGGAGCATGTTCATACACTAAACGGATCCGGGCTTGCGGTCGGCCGCACAGTTGCTGCTATTCTTGAAAATTACCAGCAGGCTGACGGCAGTGTCGTAATTCCAGAAGTACTCAGGCCATATATGGGCGGCAAAGACGTTATCCGTCCCTAATAAAGAAGAGTGGGCAGCCCAGCAGGGTTGTCCTTTTTAATTTTTTTAAAAATAATATTGACTTACTAAATGTATCCGTGTATTATATTATTTGTTGCTAATGTTGATTTGGAGGTATACCCAAGTCCGGCTGAAGGGATCGGTCTTGAAAACCGACAGGGGTGTAAAAGCCCGCGGGGGTTCGAATCCCTCTACCTCCTCCATTTTTATTTTAAAACCACGCGCATAACATTTGGAGATGTTTGGATCCGCTGCCCTCTGGGCGGCGGATTTTTGCTATATAATAAAAAGAGACGCTGCATGTGAGCAGCGTCTCTTTTATGCTTTAACCCGAAGCTTTTTTGTCTGTTCCATAAAGGATGCGACTCTCTCAATGATTGGTTCAATGGACGCTTCACTCGAAACCAGATCGTAATCATTGATATTTAGGCGGAGGACAGGACAGGCATTAAAATGATTGATCCAGTCTTCATATCTCGCGTGCATTTCCTGCCAATATTCAATCGGGGTCTGCTGTTCCATCGGACGGCCCCGTATTTTGATACGTTCAAGGATATCGTCAAGTGAGCCTTCAATGTAGATAAGGAGGTCTGGGTGCGGGAAATAAGGGGTAAGCACCATTGCTTCAAACAGGCTTGTATAGGTTTCATAATCGACCTTGCTCATCGTCCCTTTTTCATAATGCATCTTTGCAAAGATGCCGGTATCCTCATAAATGGATCTATCCTGGATGAATCCGCCGCCATATTCAAACATTCTTTTCTGTTCCTTAAAGCGTTCAGCAAGGAAGTAGATCTGCAGGTGGAAGCTCCATCTTTCAAAATCATGATAAAATTTATCGAGATAAGGATTGGTATCGACCTTTTCGAATGATGTCCGAAAATTAAGGGCATTGGCAAGGGCGTTAGTCATGGTGGATTTACCTACCCCGACCGTCCCTGCAATTGTGATGACCGCGTTATGCGGAATATCATATTTTTTTCGTAGGTTCATTAATATAAACTCCTTTTCGAAGTTCCTTTTCAATTTTGGAAAGGATATAATCATAATCAGCTTTATTATTGATGAAATCGAGTTCGTCCCCGTTAAAACGGAGTACCGGGATTTCCGGGTGCAGTTCTTCAAACTGACTCATGAATTTTTCGTAATCAAGAGAAAGCTGTTTGAGATATAATGGGCTGATGTTTTTCTCGATGTCACGGCCTCTTTTATCAATTCGTGAAAGCAGGGTGTCGAGGCTGGCATTTAGATATATAATCATGTTTGGGACAGGCATGTCGGATGTTAAAATATTATAAATGCCGAGGTACTTGTCATATTGTTTATCTTTCAAAGTACGCTTGGCGAAGATCAGGTTCTTAAAAATGTGGTAATCAGCTGCTACAGGCTTCTCCTGGCTTAAAAAATCTTTTTCGATATCCTCAAGCTGTTTATAGCGATTGCATAGGAAAAACATTTCTGTCTGGAAGCTCCACTCTTCGATATTTTCGTAGAACTTACCGAGAAATGGATTCTCATCGACTATTTCTTTCAGGAGCTCAAACTGGAGATTTTCTGAAATGATTTTCGCCAGAGATGTTTTACCCACACCAATAGGGCCTTCAACCGTGATGAATGGTGTGTTGTTCATGAAACGTATCCCCTCCAAAAATGATAAGACAAATATGTTGTCTATATATGTAAAAACATGTAACAAAGGATATTTTAACACAGCCATGAGTTAAAAGGAGAAGTTTATTTATGGAATTGAACACCTTCTGCAACACAGAAATTGTTTTATATAGTGTGTGTGCCTGCACCTGCTTTTATCATAAAGGAGAAGATGTATGATACTCGAAGATGAAAGGTTCATGATGCTTGCAATGGAAGAGGCGAAAAAAGCCGAAGCACTGGGAGAGGTTCCGATCGGGGCTGTACTTGTGCACAGGGGTGAAGTGATCGCCTCCGCCCACAACCTAAGGGAGACAGATCAAAGTGCCACAGCACATGCAGAGCTCTTGGCGATTGATTCAGCCTGCCGGCGTCTCGGCACCTGGAGGCTGGAGGAAACGACCCTGTACGTGACGCTAGAGCCCTGCCCTATGTGTGCAGGCGCGATTCTTCTCGCGAGGGTGGAACGGGTTGTGTACGGGGCACATGATCCCAAGGCAGGCTGTGCGGGCACGCTTATGAATCTTCTTGAGGATGATCGATTCAATCATCAATCGGAGGTATCGGCCGGTGTCATGGCTCATGAGTGCGGGGAAATGCTGACCCGCTTCTTTAAGGAGCTGAGAAGAAAGAAGAAGGAAGAGAAGATGAAGCGGGAGCATGGCGTGCAAACTGATGACACAGGAATTAACAATTCCTAGACGTTGATTTTTTATCATAAAAGAGGTATACTTAGTAATGTGCTTAACAGTAAGCACCCAATATTATGTTATCAAATTTGCCGTGCTAGGCGGGGAGGTAGCGGTGCCCTGTACTCGCAATCCGCTCCAGCGAGGCTGAATTCCTTTTCACGGTTAATATACTGCAGGGTCTGCCTTAAGTAAGTGGTGTTGATGTCTGGGTCCTGCGCAATGAGAATCCATGAACCATGTCAGGTCCGGAAGGAAGCAGCATTAAGTGGAATCTCTCATGTGCCGCAGGGCTGCCTGGGCTGAGCTAACTGCTTAAGTAACGCTTGTGGTTGTTAATCAACAAAAGGTGCACGGCGTTATTACATACAAACCAAAACTCATTCCGGCAGGCACGGGATGAGTTTTTTTACTATGTGTCCTTCTATCATTTTTTTGAATAACGCATTTACGCTATAATAAGATTATGATCGCTAAAAGGGGAGTTTAACGTGGGATATCAAGCATTATACAGAGTTTGGAGGCCGCAGTCCTTCTTAGATGTAGTTGGCCAGGGTCATGTGACCAAAACCCTGCAGAATGCACTCCTGCAGGACAAAATCTCCCATGCCTACCTTTTTTCCGGCCCGAGGGGCACAGGAAAAACAAGTGCAGCCAAAATTCTGGCCAAAGCAGTGAACTGTGAAAATGGACCTTCTGCCGAACCGTGCAATGAATGTTCTGCATGCACGGGGATTACAGACGGCTCCATACCAGATGTTATTGAAATCGATGCCGCTTCAAATAACGGAGTGGAAGAAATACGCGATATCCGCGACAAGGTAAAATACGCTCCGAATGCAGTTAAGTATAAAGTGTATATAGTGGATGAAGTCCATATGCTTTCCATAGGGGCGTTCAACGCGCTACTTAAGACCCTTGAAGAGCCCCCGCGGCACGTCATTTTCATCCTGGCCACAACCGAGCCCCATAAGATCCCCCTCACCATCATCTCACGCTGTCAGCGCTTTGACTTTAAGAGAATCGGAACAAGGGACATTGTGGGGCGGATGAGACAGATTGCCGACAGTTCAGGGGTAAGCTGCAGTGACCAGGCCATGGATATCATTGCCCGCGCAGCTGAAGGCGGGATGCGTGATGCGCTCAGTCTCCTTGACCAGGCGATATCCTTCAGTGAGGACCAGGTGACAGAGGAGGATGCCCTGACAGTTACCGGAGCGGTTTCCCAGTCATTTCTGACAAAGCTTGCGTATTCCATCCATGAAAAGGATGTGGCAAAGGCGCTTGATATCCTGGAGCAGCTGCTGTCACTCGGGAAAGATCCTTCCCGTTTTATTGAGGACATGATCTTTTACTACCGGGATATGCTTCTTTATAAGACCGCACCTGGCCTGTCCGAGGCACTTGAACGGGTCTGGGTCGATGATGACTTTAAGCAGCTTGCCGATCAGATCCAGCCGGATGATTTATACGGCATGATTGAAAGCTTCAATGCTACACAGCAGGAAATCAAATGGACCAATCACCCGCGGGTTTTCATAGAAGTGGCGCTTGTTAAGCTCTGCCACAGGGAAAGTACAGGAAGTGCTCCCTCAGAGGACTATCAGGAGCTGGTGCAAAAAATCAGCCTGCTGGAAAATCAGATTAGTGAACTGAAAGAAAAAGGGATAGCCGTTTCCGGCATGCAGGCAGCTGCCAAGCCGAAGCCTCAAAGGACGGGCAAAAAACAATTCAAGGCTCCTGCCGGAAGAATCAATGCAATCCTGAAGGAAGCTACAAAACAGGATCTCAATACGGTAAAAGGCCAATGGGGAGAGATGCTGGAACAGCTTGTCAAGCAGCAGATGAAATCTTCGGTCGCACTATTGAATGATGCTGAACCAGTAGCTGCCTCAACGGATGCTTTTGTGGTAAAATTTAAGTATGATATCCATTGCCAGATGGCGATGGAAAATGCCAGGTTCCTCGATGCAGTGGGCGGCATTATCCTGCAGACCACAGGGAGAAAGCTTTCCATGATTGGAGTTCCTGAGGACCAATGGGGTAAAATCAGGGAAGAGTATCTTGCCTCACAATCCACTGATAAGGTGGAAACCAAAGATGTGGAAGATCCCCTCATCGCAGAGGCGAGAAGGCTTGTTGGGGACGAACTGCTAGAAATCAAAGAATAATGGAGGTTAGGAATATGATGCGTGGCGGCGGAAATATGCAAAACATGATGAAACAAATGCAAAAGATGCAAAAGAAGATGGAAGAAGCCCAGGCGAACCTTGGTGAAGAGAAAATTGAAGGTTCTGCCGGCGGCGGAATGGTAACAGTTGTTGTATCTGGCCATAAAGAAATAATTGAGGTGAACATCAAACCAGAGGTTGTCGATCCCGATGATATTGAAATGCTGCAGGATTTAGTACTGGCAGCTACAAATGACGCCCTTAAAAAGGCCGATCAGCTGACTAATCAGACTATGGGGCAATTCACAAAAGGATTAAATCTGCCTGGAATGTTCTAGGAGGTTTTTCTATGCATTATCCGGAACCTATATCCAAATTGATAGACAGCTTCATGAAACTGCCGGGCATCGGTCCAAAAACCGCCGCCCGGCTTGCTTTCTTTGTTTTGAATATGAAAGAAGATACTGTCCTTGATTTTGCCAAAGCGCTTGTGAATGCAAAACGGAACCTGTCCTATTGCTCGGTGTGCGGTCATATAACTGATCAGGATCCCTGCTATATATGCGAAGACCAGCGGAGGGACCGGAGTATCGTATGTGTGGTACAGGATCCCAAGGATGTAATCGCCATGGAAAAGATGAGGGAATATAACGGCCTTTATCATGTGCTCCACGGAAGCATTTCACCTATGGATGGGATAGGACCGGAAGATATAAATATTCCGGACCTGCTTAAAAGGCTGCAGGATGAGACGATAAAAGAAGTAATCCTGGCAACCAATCCCAATATAGAAGGCGAAGCAACTGCTATGTATATATCCAGGCTCCTTAAGCCGTCAGGCATCCGGATTACAAGGATTGCCCACGGGCTGCCAGTCGGAGGCGACCTTGAGTATGCGGACGAAGTGACCCTTTCCAAAGCAATTGAAGGCCGCCGTGAGGTTTAAAACTTAAAACTGCATGGAGGTATGTCATGTTCTTTCGGCGTAAAGGATGGCTTCGAAAGGAATACGATCAGCGGCTCATCAATCAGCTTGAGGAATTGAAGAGAAGCTGGCTGAACCAAAAAGCACTGCTGGAGAAAAGTGTGGATCCGTCGCATGATATTATCTGCAGCGTAAAACTGGCGGAAGCAAAGTATTTCTATTTATTTAAAGAAGCAAAAAAGAGAAATGTAAAAGTAAGACCATAAGCAGGTTCTAAAACCTCTCCTGGCGGTCATATGCTGTTTAGTACAAGCAGTATACCGTCAGGGAGGTTTTTATAATGGAACCAATTGCGTTCATAGCGGTAATCGGGAGTCTGATCGTGCTTCTGCTTTTAGTAGGTACACCCCTTAAACCGCTGAGATGGGCTGGCCAGGGAGCCATCAGGCTTGTCATTGGTGCGCTTTTTCTTTTTTTCTTAAATGCGATGGGGAACGCGGTCGGGCTTCATGTACCGATTAATCTAGCGACATCTTCGATTGCCGGTTTTCTCGGCATACCCGGGGTCGCAGCAATGGCAGCCCTGCAGTACTGGATTTTATAGAACTTTTTTGAATTGAGAGCAGCCAGAGCGCAGCTCTCCTTTTTGTTTTATTTCATTCAAAAATAATATTGACTTTCATTAGCAAACTTGATATTATATTATTTGTCGCTGAAAACAAAGCGAATGTAAACAAAAATAGATGTTGACTTTATATTATAGAAATGTTATGATATTAAAGTCGCTTATGACGAAATGTTCTTTGAAAACTGAACGAAACAAGACGCCAGTTACTTCTTATTTATAGGAAGTAAACAAAACAAGTTTTAAACTTTATGAGCTATATCGAACACTTTTCGGAGAGTTTGATCCTGGCTCAGGACGAACGCTGGCGGCGTGCCTAATACATGCAAGTCGAGCGGATGGATGGGAGCTTGCTCCCTGAAGTCAGCGGCGGACGGGTGAGTAACACGTGGGCAACCTGCCCTTGAGATCGGGATAACTTCGGGAAACCGGAGCTAATACCGGATAGGTCTTTCCCTCACATGAGGGAAAGAGGAAAGACGGTTTCGGCTGTCACTCAAGGATGGGCCCGCGGCGCATTAGCTAGTTGGTGGGGTAACGGCTCACCAAGGCCACGATGCGTAGCCGACCTGAGAGGGTGATCGGCCACACTGGGACTGAGACACGGCCCAGACTCCTACGGGAGGCAGCAGTAGGGAATCTTCCGCAATGGACGAAAGTCTGACGGAGCAACGCCGCGTGAGTGAAGAAGGTTTTCGGATCGTAAAACTCTGTTGTCAGGGAAGAACAAGTGCCATAGTAACTGATGGCACCTTGACGGTACCTGGCCAGAAAGCCACGGCTAACTACGTGCCAGCAGCCGCGGTAATACGTAGGTGGCAAGCGTTGTCCGGATTTATTGGGCGTAAAGCGCGCGCAGGCGGTCTTTTAAGTCTGATGTGAAAGCCCACGGCTCAACCGTGGAGGGTCATTGGAAACTGGGAGACTTGAGTGCAGAAGAGGAGAGTGGAATTCCACGTGTAGCGGTGAAATGCGTAGAGATGTGGAGGAACACCAGTGGCGAAGGCGACTCTCTGGTCTGTAACTGACGCTGAGGCGCGAAAGCGTGGGGAGCGAACAGGATTAGATACCCTGGTAGTCCACGCCGTAAACGATGAGTGCTAAGTGTTAGAGGGTTTCCGCCCTTTAGTGCTGCAGCTAACGCATTAAGCACTCCGCCTGGGGAGTACGGCCGCAAGGCTGAAACTCAAAGGAATTGACGGGGGCCCGCACAAGCGGTGGAGCATGTGGTTTAATTCGAAGCAACGCGAAGAACCTTACCAGGTCTTGACATCCTCTGACACTCCTAGAGATAGGACGTTCCCCTTCGGGGGACAGAGTGACAGGTGGTGCATGGTTGTCGTCAGCTCGTGTCGTGAGATGTTGGGTTAAGTCCCGCAACGAGCGCAACCCTTGATCTTAGTTGCCAGCATTCAGTTGGGCACTCTAAGGTGACTGCCGGTGACAAACCGGAGGAAGGTGGGGATGACGTCAAATCATCATGCCCCTTATGACCTGGGCTACACACGTGCTACAATGGATGGTACAAAGGGCAGCAAAGCCGCGAGGCCGAGCGAATCCCATAAAGCCATTCTCAGTTCGGATTGCAGGCTGCAACTCGCCTGCATGAAGCCGGAATCGCTAGTAATCGCGGATCAGCATGCCGCGGTGAATACGTTCCCGGGCCTTGTACACACCGCCCGTCACACCACGAGAGTTTGTAACACCCGAAGTCGGTGGGGTAACCTTTATGGAGCCAGCCGCCTAAGGTGGGACAGATGATTGGGGTGAAGTCGTAACAAGGTAGCCGTATCGGAAGGTGCGGCTGGATCACCTCCTTTCTAAGGAAAAAGCGATCTTGTTTCGTTCAGTTTTGAGGGAGCATTCTCTCAAAAACAGAAAATAAATTAGAAGCGAGCAATTCGAGGAAGCGAACGAGCGAACACCGGAGCGTACTTCATGTACGTGAGGATGTGAACGAGTGAAGTTGACGAAGAAGAGCGAAGTTTATCATTTATTTTCATCATAATGGTAAGGGGCCTATAGCTCAGCTGGTTAGAGCGCACGCCTGATAAGCGTGAGGTCGATGGTTCGAGTCCATTTAGGCCCACCATTTTTTATGTAAAGACCATATTGGGGCCTTAGCTCAGCTGGGAGAGCGCCTGCCTTGCACGCAGGAGGTCAGCGGTTCGATCCCGCTAGGCTCCACCATAGTATCATTCGTTCTTTGAAAACTAGATAACAATATAAGGCAAAAATGATTTGCGTCATTTTACCGCATCGAGTAATAAACCGAGTTAAGTATGTTTTATTATGGTTCGATGATAAAGCGAAACTTCTCCCGCCTTCAGAGGCTGAGGAGGAGCGAGTTATTCGAGGAAGCGATCGAGTGAACACCGGAGCGTACTTTACGTACGTGAGGATGTGAACGAGTGAGCTGACGAAGAAGAACGAAGCTTATCGTCAGCCGGATTTATGGTTAAGTTAGAAAGGGCGCACGGTGAATGCCTTGGCACTAGGAGCCGATGAAGGACGGGACTAACACCGATATGCTTCGGGGAGCTGTAAGTAAGCTTTGATCCGGAGATTTCCGAATGGGGAAACCCACTGTTCGTAATGGAACAGTACCTTCACCTGAATTCATAGGGTGATGGAGGCAGACCCGGGGAACTGAAACATCTAAGTACCCGGAGGAACAGAAAGCAAATGCGATTTCCCAAGTAGCGGCGAGCGAAACGGAATGTAGCCCAAACCGAAAGGCTTGCCTTTCGGGGTTGTAGGACACTCTATACGGAGTTACAAAGGAACGGGGTAGACGAAGAGACATGGAAAGGTCCGTCGAAGAAGGTAACAACCCTGTAGTCGAAACTTCGTTCCCTCCAGAGTGGATCCTGAGTACGGCGGGACACGTGAAATCCCGTCGGAAGCAGGGAGGACCATCTCCCAAGGCTAAATACTACCTAGTGACCGATAGTGAACCAGTACCGTGAGGGAAAGGTGAAAAGCACCCCGGAAGGGGAGTGAAAGAGATCCTGAAACCGTGTGCCTACAAGTAGTCAGAGCCCTATGTCCCTTTTGGGAAACGGGTGATGGCGTGCCTTTTGTAGAATGAACCGGCGAGTTACGATTTCATGCAAGGTTAAGTTGATGAGACGGAGCCGCAGCGAAAGCGAGTCTGAATAGGGCGAATGAGTATGAGGTCGTAGACCCGAAACCAGGTGATCTACCCATGTCCAGGGTGAAGTTCAGGTAACACTGAATGGAGGCCCGAACCCACGCACGTTGAAAAGTGCGGGGATGAGGTGTGGGTAGCGGAGAAATTCCAATCGAACCTGGAGATAGCTGGTTCTCTCCGAAATAGCTTTAGGGCTAGCCTCAAGTGTTAAGAGTCTTGGAGGTAGAGCACTGATTGGACTAGGGGCCCATCTCGGGTTACCGAATTCAGTCAAACTCCGAATGCCAATGACTTTTCCTTGGGAGTCAGACTGCGAGTGATAAGATCCGTAGTCAAAAGGGAAACAGCCCAGACCACCAGCTAAGGTCCCAAAGTATACGTTAAGTGGAAAAGGATGTGGAGTTGCTTAGACAACCAGGATGTTGGCTTAGAAGCAGCCACCATTTAAAGAGTGCGTAATAGCTCACTGGTCGAGTGACTCTGCGCCGAAAATGTACCGGGGCTAAACGTATCACCGAAGCTGTGGGTGGACACCTAGGGTGTCCGCGGTAGGAGAGCGTTCTAAGGGCTGAGAAGCCAGACCGGAAGGACTGGTGGAGCGCTTAGAAGTGAGAATGCCGGTATGAGTAGCGAAAGAAGGGTGAGAATCCCTTCCACCGAATGCCTAAGGTTTCCTGAGGAAGGCTCGTCCGCTCAGGGTTAGTCGGGACCTAAGCCGAGGCCGAAAGGCGTAGGCGATGGACAACAGGTTGATATTCCTGTACCACCTATTCATCGTTTGAGCGATGGGGGGACGCAGTAGGATAGGGTAAGCGCGCTGTTGGATTAGCGCGTCCAAGCAGTTAGGCTGAAAACGAGGCAAATCCCGTTTTCACATAAGCTGAGCTGTGATGGCGAGGGAAATTTAGTACCGAAGTTCCTGATTCCACACTGCCAAGAAAAGCCTCTAGCGAGATGAAGGGTGCCCGTACCGCAAACCGACACAGGTAGGCGAGGAGAGAATCCTAAGGTGTGCGAGAGAACTCTCGTTAAGGAACTCGGCAAAATGACCCCGTAACTTCGGGAGAAGGGGTGCTCATCTGGGTGAATAGCCCGGATGAGCCGCAGTGAATAGGCCCAGGCGACTGTTTAGCAAAAACACAGGTCTCTGCGAAGCCGCAAGGCGAAGTATAGGGGCTGACGCCTGCCCGGTGCTGGAAGGTTAAGGGGAGAGGTTAGCGCAAGCGAAGCTTTGAACTGAAGCCCCAGTAAACGGCGGCCGTAACTATAACGGTCCTAAGGTAGCGAAATTCCTTGTCGGGTAAGTTCCGACCCGCACGAAAGGCGTAACGATCTGGGCACTGTCTCAACGAGAGACTCGGTGAAATTATACTACCTGTGAAGATGCAGGTTACCCGCGACAGGACGGAAAGACCCCGTGGAGCTTTACTGCAGCCTGATATTGAATTTTGGTACAGCTTGTACAGGATAGGTAGGAGCCTTTGAAGCCGGAGCGCCAGCTTCGGTGGAGGCATCGGTGGGATACTACCCTGGCTGTATTGAAATTCTAACCCGCGCCCCTTATCGGGGCGGGAGACAGTGTCAGGCGGGCAGTTTGACTGGGGCGGTCGCCTCCTAAAGAGTAACGGAGGCGCCCAAAGGTTCCCTCAGAATGGTTGGAAATCATTCGCAGAGTGTAAAGGCACAAGGGAGCTTGACTGCGAGACCTACAAGTCGAGCAGGGACGAAAGTCGGGCTTAGTGATCCGGTGGTTCCGCATGGAAGGGCCATCGCTCAACGGATAAAAGCTACCCCGGGGATAACAGGCTTATCTCCCCCAAGAGTCCACATCGACGGGGAGGTTTGGCACCTCGATGTCGGCTCATCGCATCCTGGGGCTGTAGTCGGTCCCAAGGGTTGGGCTGTTCGCCCATTAAAGCGGTACGCGAGCTGGGTTCAGAACGTCGTGAGACAGTTCGGTCCCTATCCGTCGTGGGCGCAGGAAATTTGAGAGGAGCTGTCCTTAGTACGAGAGGACCGGGATGGACGCACCGCTGGTGTACCAGTTGTCTTGCCAAAGGCATCGCTGGGTAGCTATGTGCGGACGGGATAAGTGCTGAAAGCATCTAAGCATGAAGCCCCCCTCAAGATGAGATTTCCCATAGCGTCAAGCTAGTAAGATCCCTGAAAGATGATCAGGTAGATAGGTCTGAGGTGGAAGCGTGGCGACACGTGGAGCTGACAGATACTAATCGATCGAGGACTTAACCTATCTTGTTTATACTCGAAAACGTAAATTGCAGATCAGCCTTTGTTATCTAGTTTTGAAGGAACGAAAGTTACTTCATATCTGTCTGGCAGTTATGGCAAAGAGGCCACACCCGTTCCCATCCCGAACACGGAAGTTAAGCTCTTTAGCGCCGATGGTAGTTGGGGGATCTCCCCCTGTGAGAGTAGGACGCTGCCGGGCAGATCAAAGAAAGACCAGCTTTTTAGCTGGTCTTTTTTGTATGCCTGAAACCATGAAAACAAAATCCCATCCATGGAAGCTCCTTTTTCTGAAGTGTATAATAGCCCCTCTTTCATTCAGTTTTAGATTAAATTCCTTCGCTCCTGCCCATCCTTGCCGCACGATTTAAAAATCTTTATGGAAGACATACACAGACAGGATTGCAGGTTCATAGAATAAAACAGAATGGGCCAGTATCCCGGATGGAAACAATTCGAAAAATTGTATACAACAGTGTTTTTTCGGACAGAATAGGGATATGGAGGTGGAGATGTGGAGTCTCAAGCAAAACGTTTAGCAGGGGAAACATGTGTGATTTGTGAGCAGAAGAGCCTGAAAGGCATACATCTTTATACGTCTTTTATATGTTTTGAGTGTGAAAGGGATATTACGGCAACTGATACAGCTGATCCTAAATATACTTTTATCATAGGGCAGCTTAAGAAGGCTGCGAAGCCAGAAATCTTCTCATAATACCAGGTTCTCCCTGCTCAGGTCGGCTGAGCAGGGAATTTTAATATTCAGGGGCTGCAGTAACATAGTTTATGAGAACTCTGATAAAATGAGGATACATATTAAAAAGGATGATTATGTTTTGCGAAACCAAGAAAAGCTTCCAATAGTGGAGGCGCTGCGCCGGCATACTTATGAAAATCGAATTTCCATGCATGTGCCTGGCCATAAAAATGGCCGTGTTTTTCCCGAAGAGGGATATGATCTGTTTCAGTCAGTGCTTCCAATTGATGTGACAGAAATCACTGGACTCGATGATCTGCATGCACCTGAAGGAGCCATTAGGGAGTCTGAAGGGCTTCTCAGAGAATTATATGGCTCCCTGCATAGCTTCTTTTTAGTCAATGGGACAACTTCCGGAAACCTTGCCATGATCATGGCTGCCTGTGAGGAAGGCGATGTGGTCTTTGTGCAGAGGAATTGCCATAAATCCATATTACATGGCTTGATGCTTGCCCGTGTCAAGCCGGTTTTCATTACACCTGAGCTTGTTGAAGGCTGGGGGATAGGAGGGGGCATAACACAGGAAGGAATCAGGGAAGCATTAAGGGTTCACCCTTCACCAAAGGCTGTGATTATAACCTGCCCTACCTATTATGGCACTGGTCTGGATCTCAGTCAGCTGGTATCGTTTTGCCACTCTCACGGGATGCTGGTACTGGCAGATGAAGCCCATGGTGCCCATTTTACATTAGGTGCCCCTTTCCCGGAGGGGGCTGTATCTGCCGGAGCAGATATTGTGGTTCAATCAGCGCATAAAACCCTTCCAGCGATGACTATGGGATCTTTTCTGCATTTAAACAGCCATAGGGTAGAAAAAGAGAAACTGCGCTTTTACCTGCAGCTCTTTCAGTCAAGTTCCCCCTCTTATCCGATTATGGCCTCCCTTGACCTGGCACGCCGCTACCTCGCTGATTTTACAGTGGAAAGGATAAGGAATCTGTCTGAGGCAGTCGGGCGTTTCAGGTCGGATTTGCGGTCAATTGAAGGGATATCAGTGATGGAAGGACCCAATCTGGATCCGTTAAAGATCACTTTGAGTTCAAACGCCGGGGTTTCAGGATATAAGCTGCAGCAAGCCTTTGAAGGTCAGAATATATATCCTGAGCTGGCTGATCCCCGGAATGTATTATTCATTCTCCCTCTGGATGCTGAAGCGATCAGGAGGGAATCCGGCAGGGTCATTGGCGGTATTGCAAGAAGTCTGGAAGATATGGAACCAGAAGGGGTTATGCCTGACATGAAGGACATCCACCTGCCGGAAACAATCAGCAGACTCGAGCTTTCATTTCAGGAAATGGAGAAGCACGAAATTGTTCAGCATGAATTATGGGAAAGCACCGGACAGATTGCTGGAGAATCCATCATACCGTATCCTCCGGGCATTCCATTGCTTCTTAAGGGAGAGCGGATCACACAGGAAATCCTTACCGTCTTGGAGCATTACATGAGGCTCGGTGCAAGATTCCATGGCGGAGAGGGTCTTTCGGAAAATAAAATTGCTGTTTTCAACAAATTGGCATAACATCTATTTGGAGGATTTAATATATGAAACAAGGAATTTTTGTAACATTCGAGGGGCCAGAGGGTGCGGGTAAGACGACCATTCTCAAAATGCTTGGAGAAGATCTGGAGTCTTCCGGCAAAAAAGTCCTTCTTACCCGTGAGCCCGGCGGGATTCCGATTGCTGAGCAGATCAGGAAAGTCATCCTGGATACAGACAATACTGAAATGGATCCCAGGACCGAAGCATTGCTCTACGCCGCAGCGAGGCGGCAGCATTTAGCTGAAAAAGTCTTTCCGGCACTGAAAAACGGGTATATTGTATTGTGTGACCGTTTTATTGACAGTTCCCTTGCATATCAGGGCTATGCACGCGGGCTGGGGATTGAAGAAGTCCGATCTATTAATGAATTTGCCATTGAAGGCATCTGGCCTCATGCTACCTTTTATTTCAATATAAATCCAAGGGCCGGGCTTGAAAGGATTAATTCCAATAATGGCCGTGAAATAAACCGCCTTGACAGTGAAAGCCTGGAGTTTCATAAAAAGGTAAGGGAGGGCTATATGAAGATCATCAGCCAGGACCCGGAGCGTTTTCAAATCATCGAGGCAGAACGGGAGCTCGATGATGTTTTCAGACAAACAAAGGAAAAGCTGTATGGCATCGTTAATCGGCACACAAAATTATAAAAGAAATTCACATATTCAGCAAAATGGGTATAATCAAATAAAAAGGGTGATTTTAAGATGAAGATGATTATTGCAGTAATTCAGGATAAAGACAGCAACCGTCTGCTTAATGCATTGGTGGATCACAATTTCCGTGCAACCAAGCTTGCCACGACCGGAGGCTTCCTTAAATCAGGAAATACAACATTCATGATCGGAACCGATGACATCCGCGTCGATAAGGCACTCGAGATCATTAAAGAAAACTGCCAGTCCAGGGAGCAGCTTGTAGCACCTGTGTCCCCAATGGGGGGAAATGCAGATTCTTATGTACCTTACCCTGTAGAGGTGGAGGTAGGGGGGGCCACTGTCTTTGTACTGCCTGTCGAGCATTTCCGCCAGTTTTAATAACAGGCGGAATCTTCTTGATCGGCCGCTCGTTCCTTCTGATACTCATCCTTTCGAAAGAATAGCTTTTACCTGTGAAGGCTGTCAAAGGCAGCTGGTTTAGACCGGCTGCAAGCTGAAAAGGAAGACTGGCAAGGAGGGATTACCATTAAAATCAACCAAGATATACATGTAAAATTGGACAAACTGAGGCCCGAACAGAGGAACAGTCTGAGCGGAACCAAAAAGTTTGGTGATATGATTCAAAAGCAGGATCAAAAGCTTCAGTTGGAAGCATTGAATAAGCTGTTTTCTGAAATTGAAGGTTCTGGCGGAAGGCTGCAGCGGTCGCGGAATTTTAAGGACCTGGCACGCTTCAAGAACCTGGTGAAGCGGTTTGTACGAGAGGCTGTCGATTTCGGGATGGAGCTGAGCCAGTCAAACAGCTGGGATGCCTATGGCCAGAGCCGGACTTTAAAGACGGTGGAAACGATCGATCAGCTCCTGGTCGAATTAACTGAAGAAGTGATGGATAAAGAAAAGAGTTCCATTGATATATTAGGCAGAATCGGAGAAATTAAAGGACTGCTTATCAATTTATATACCTAACCTTAAGCGAGTGATGCTGCATGATCGGCAAGTGGAGTGAGCTTCAACAGATTCAGCCCCATGTATATAAGATGCTGAAGAACAGCCGTGTTAAAAACCGTGTGGCCCACGCCTATTTATTTGAAGGCGGGAGGGGCACAGGGAAGAAGGATGCAAGCCTCCTGCTTGCCAAGAGCCTGTTTTGTGAACAGCTGGAAGATGGTGTCTTTCCATGTGATGCCTGCCTTTCCTGCAGAAGGATCGAGAGCGGGAACCATCCTGATGTACATGTTGTGGAGCCTGACGGGCTATCAATAAAAAAAGAGCAGATTCAGGCCCTTCAAGGGGAATTTTCAAAAAAGGCTGTGGAATCCAGCCAAAAGGTCTACACCCTGCTCCATGCCGATAAAATGACGGCACAGGCAGCCAACAGCCTCTTGAAATTTCTGGAAGAACCGCATAAAAATACAACAGCTATACTTGTGACAGAGCAGATCCAAAGAATCCTGCCTACCATCCTTTCACGATGCCAGGTGGTATCATTCAAACCCTTATCCCCGGATTTATTCAAAGAATCTCTCCTGAATCATGGTGTAAATCAACAGAATGCAGCCATTATCTCAAGGGTTACCCAAAATTTGGAAGAGGGCCTTGCCATGAATTCTGATGATTGGTTTGCACAAGCCCAAAAATTAATGGTAAAATTATATGAAGTGTTAAGAACCAATCCTCTAAAGGCACTTATTTATCTTCAGGAAGAATGGTTTGCTCACTTTAAAGAGAAAGATCAGATAGATAGAGGATTAGACTTATTGTTCCTGATTTATAAAGATTTGTTACATGTTCAATTGGACAAGCGCAATCTCCTGGTTTTCAAGAATTTAGAATCGATGCTTGAACAGGATGCGCTGCATATATCACCTAAACGGCTGGCAGAACAGATGTCAGCCATCCTCGAGGCCAAGAAGAGATTAATGTCCAATACAAATACCCAGTTAATGATGGAACAGCTGGTGTTGAATTTGCAGGAGGGATCCTCAATTGTTTGATGTAGTAGGCGTCCGCTTTAAAAAAGCGGGTAAAATATATTATTTTGATCCTGGTGAGCTTGATATACCAAAGGACGAATTTGTAATTGTAGAGACTGTGCGCGGTGTTGAATTTGGCAAGGTGGTCACAGCGAAGAAACAAGTAGGGGAAAAAGACGTGGTCCTGCCCCTTAAAAAGGTGCTGCGCATTGCGGACACAAAAGACCGCATGATAGTCGAAGAAAACAAAGCAGCCGCCCAGGAGGCATATGGAACCTGTTGTTCCAAAGTTGAGGAGCATCAGCTTGATATGAAGCTGGTGGATGTAGAATATACCTTTGACCGGAACAAAGTAATCTTTTACTTTACGGCAGATGGCCGAGTCGATTTCAGGGAATTGGTGAAAGACCTGGCATCCATCTTCAGAACAAGGATCGAGCTGCGGCAGATTGGTGTAAGGGATGAAGCCAAAATGCTAGGCGGGATTGGTCCATGCGGAAGGATGCTGTGCTGCTCGACATTCCTTGGGGACTTCGAGCCGGTTTCCATTAAGATGGCGAAGGACCAGAATTTATCCCTTAATCCGACCAAGATTTCAGGTTTGTGCGGACGGCTTATGTGCTGCCTGAAATATGAGAACGATGAGTATGAATCGGCGAAAGAACAGCTTCCTGATATCGGGGAGATGATCAAGACACCAAATGGCAAGGGCAAGGTAGTAGGGCTCAATATTCTAGAACGCGTACTTCAAATTGAATTAATCGAACAAGAAAAAAGAGTATTAGAATATACTTTAGATGAAATTCTAAAAGAGGGAGCCGTTTCTATACAAGCCACAGATTATTAAGGTGGTGAGTGCGTGGACAAGAAAGAGATTTTTGATTCTGTGAGCAGCATGGAGGAGCAGATTGGTCATTTATATAAACAGCTTGGTGAATTAAAGCTTCATTTGGCGGAGATCCTCGAGGAAAACAACTCATTGAAACTGGAAAATGACCACCTGCGCCGCCATTTAGACCATAGAGCCAAAACAACGGATGTTAAAGAAAAGAATTCAGTAAAGAAAAAACCTTCCGCGCGGTCGAAGGGCGAAAAAATGCTCGATGTAGGAGAAGGATATGATAATCTTGCCCGCCTCTATCAGGAAGGCTTCCATATCTGCAACCTTCATTTTGGCAGCCCCCGAAAAGATGGAGATTGCCTGTTTTGCCTGTCCTTTCTTAATAAAAAATAGTTTCAGGGTCTGGCTTTCGAAAAGAGAAGGCCAGGCTTTTTTTTATAAGGCTGCAGAATTGCCTTAAGAAAATTGCAAAAAAATCAGGAGGATTATCGTGTATGTTTAAATTAAAAGGAGATGAGCGGCTGGACTATCTGCTTGCTGAAGACCTGCGGATCATCCAGAGCCCCTCAGTTTTTTCTTTTTCATTAGATGCGGTGCTTTTGGCTAAATTCATCAGAGTGCCCTTTCATAGGGGAAACATTGTGGATTTATGCTCTGGAAATGGTGTAATTCCCCTGCTTCTAAGCACGAGGACAAAGGGGAATATCATTGGAATTGAAATCCAGGAGCGGCTGTATGATATGGCCGTAAGGAGCATAGAGTATAACTCCCTGCCATCTACCATCCAGATGATACATGGCGATATCCGGGAAATCCCAAAAGAGATCGGTTTTTCCCGCTATGATGCTGTAACGTGCAATCCTCCCTATTTCCCTACTCCTTCACAGGAAGAAATCAATAAGAATGAGCATTTTGCCATTGCCAGACATGAAATTCACTGTACGCTTGAGGATGCGGTGAGAGTCAGCAGCCAGTTACTGAAACAGGGCGGAAGGGCGGCATTTGTCCATAGGCCTGGACGCCTTCTCGATATCGTTGAACTGATGCGGAAGTACAGGCTTGAGCCCAAACGGCTGCAGTTCGTCTACCCAAAAGGCGGGAAAGAGGCGAATACCCTTCTAATAGAAGGGATTAAGGATGGCAGCCCCGATTTGAAGATCCTCCCTCCATTATTTGTTTATGGGAGCAATGGTGAATATACTGAAGAAGTAAAAAGGATATTATATGGAGACAAGTAAGCATTTTTTTTATGTGCTCCAGTGTCGGGATGGAAGTTTTTATGCGGGATATACGAACGCTTTGGAAAAAAGGATTAAAGCCCATAATGACGGCAAGGGAGCAAAATATACCAGAGGCCGCGGACCAGTCAGGCTGATTTTCAGCCAGGAGTTTGAGGAAAAGAGCGATGCCTTGAAGCTTGAATATCGATTCAAGCAGCTAAGCCGTCTAAAGAAAGAAACATTTATAAGAGAGGGGGCGGCAGGTTTTGATCTGGCAGCAGAAAAGTTTTGATAAAGAAGGCCTGGAAGGCGCCTTGTACCTTGTGCCTACTCCCATTGGAAACCTGGAAGATATGAGCTTCAGGGCAATCAGAATCATGAAGGAAGCCGATTTGATAGCAGCCGAGGATACGAGAAACACGAAGAAACTTTGTAATTACTTTGAAATTGATACTCCCATCACAAGCTATCATGAGCATAATAAAGAAAAAAGCGGCCCCATGCTGCTTGAAAAGGTCAAAGAGGGCAAGGTAATTGCGCTGGTAAGTGATGCAGGCATGCCCATCATCTCTGATCCAGGGTTTGATCTTGTAGAAACAGCCCTGCATGAAAGGCTGACCGTTATTCCCCTTCCGGGTGCGAATGCGGCGTTGACCGCACTGGTTGCTTCCGGCCTAATCCCCCAGCCCTTTTATTTCTACGGATTCCTTAACCGCTCGGCCAAAACGCGTAAAAATGAACTGGAGGAGCTCAGAAAATTAAAGGCAACATTTATTCTTTATGAATCGCCGCATCGGCTGCGCGATACACTGCAAGCCATGCTCTCCATACTTGGGAACAGGAATATTGTATTATGCCGGGAGCTGACAAAGAAGTATGAAGAATTTATAAGGGGAACGATAGAAGAGGCACTTGTCTGGGCAGAAAGCGGGGAGGTTAGGGGAGAATTCTGTGTGATCATCGAGGGAAATCAACACACTGAAGAAGAACCTCCGGACTGGTGGGAACCGCTGACTATAACCGAGCATGTTACTTTTTATATCAATAATAAAGATATGACATCCAAGGAAGCCATTAAACAGGCAGCTAAAGATAGAAATCTGCAAAAGCGGGATGTTTATAACGAATTTCATATTAAGGAATAATAAAACCTTTTAGAAAAGCTGTTTGCAGGCAGAGTGCCAACCTTTATGTCTAGCAGCCAAAGTATATGCGAAAATATCCTTTGAAAAAACAAAAAAAGCCTGTTTACGGTTAATACCGCGTACAGGCCTTTTTATCTATTTTATTTGGCAGGACTCAGGCTGTCCTGAATTTCTTTTAGTAATTGCTCTGCACCTTCAGGACTTAATACAAGCTTGCCGCCGACCAATGACAGATTGCGGTCAGAAACTTCACCGGTCACCTGACAAGTCATGTTTGGCTTGTATTTCTTCAAGATGATCTTTTCTTCGTCCACGTAAATTTCAAGTGCATCTTTCTCTGCTATTCCAAGTGTGCGTCTAAGCTCAATCGGGATAACGACCCTTCCTAATTCATCAACCTTACGAACAATTCCTGTAGATTTCATGTTCATTACTCCTTCTTTTCCCTAAATTTATACTCGATTATCTCTATTTATGTATTCGTCATAATTCGACAAATTTCTTATTACCCTTTAATAGTACCAGACATTCCCAAATACGTCAATTTATTTCCTGTTAACAAAAAAAGGAAATGTAACAGAAACAAGAAACCCTGATGTATCAAGGATTAGTTATCATTATACAAAAGAAAGTTCAATTAGGAAACATGGTAAAGTAGAATTTAATATTTTTGTAATATAGTAAATTGGGATGAAAATACTACTATTTACGACAATATTCGACAATAAATTCGACATTTTAAGATGGAAAATGTCAAATAAAGACCTAAGCTATGAAATTTTAGCGAGTGATGGAAGGTAAAAAGTACTATGAAAAAATAATGTATTTGTCATATTAAGCGGGACAGGTGAGACCCCGCAGTTTAAAGCCGAGAGGCTCAGCGCCCACCCCGCGCAGTTAGAGTGCCTGCAGCGGAGATCGATCCTTGTTCAGCATCCAAAACATTTACGAAACCAGCTAAAAGGAAAAGAATGAGTCTGTAAATTCTTTCCACCAGCTGCAATATAACAAGGAGGGAGTAAATACAGAGGAACCAATCCTATGAAGAGGTATATTTATATATGAGAAAAGGCTAGACTTATTTCGGATATACCCTGCCAGGAGGGTTTGTAAATTCACCCTAAAACCGTGCGTTCAGCACTATTTACTATTCCAAATAGATACTAACATGTCATAATAGGAAAAGACCCTTTATGAATTAAATATTGCTATATTACTCTTTATTGGAGGTAAGGAAATGAGAGATAATTTGAATACATTTTATCTGACTACACCCATTTATTACCCAAGCGGTAATCTACATATAGGCCATGCCTATACAACAGTTGCAGGAGATGCAATGGCCCGATATAAACGGCTGCGGGGCTATGATGTCATGTATCTTACCGGAACAGATGAGCATGGACAGAAAATACAAAGAAAAGCTGAAGAAAAAGGCATAACACCCCAGGCGTATGTAGATGAGATTGTGTCAGGTATAAAAGATCTGTGGCAAAAGCTTGATATTTCATATGATGATTTTATCCGTACAACGGAGGACCGCCATAAGGCGGTTGTAGAAAAAATTTTTCAGCAGCTTCTTGATCAAGGGGACATCTACCTGGATCAGTACGAGGGCTGGTATTGTACTCCATGTGAATCCTTCTTTACCGATCGGCAGGTAGAAAACGGTAATTGCCCAGATTGCGGCCGTCCGGTGGAAAAGGTTAAGGAAGAATCTTATTTCTTTAAAATGAGCAAGTATGTAGACAGGCTCATGAAATATTATGAAGAAAACCCTGACTTCATTCAGCCTGAATCCCGAAAAAATGAGATGATCAATAACTTCATCAAACCAGGACTGGAAGATCTGGCCGTATCACGCACTACCTTCGACTGGGGCATCAAGGTTCCTGGTGACGCCAAGCATGTCATCTATGTCTGGATTGATGCGTTATCCAACTATATTACGGCACTTGGATATGGTACGGAGAATGATTCAAAATACTTGAAATACTGGCCGGCTGATGTGCATCTGGTCGGCAAGGAAATTGTCAGGTTCCATACCATTTATTGGCCAATCATGCTTATGGCGCTTGACCTGCCGCTGCCTAAGAAGGTTTTTGCACACGGCTGGCTATTAATGAAAGACGGAAAAATGTCCAAATCAAAAGGCAATGTTGTCGATCCTGTGACCCTCATCGACCGCTATGGCTTGGATGCACTGCGTTATTATCTGCTGAGGGAAGTACCATTCGGCTCTGACGGTGTTTTCACTCCTGAAGGCTTTGTTGAGAGAATCAATTTTGATTTGGCCAATGATCTTGGTAACCTATTGAACAGGACTGTGGCCATGATTGATAAATATTTTGATGGCGTCATACCGGCTTATACAGGTTCGCCTGGTGAATTTGACAAGCAGCTGCTTGAAATGAATCAGGCTGCGGTAGAAAAGTATGAAACTGCCATGGAAAAAATGGAGTTTTCAGTTGCTCTTTCAACTGTGTGGCAGCTTATCAGCCGCACTAATAAATATATTGATGAAACAGCTCCCTGGACGCTTGCAAAGGATGAGGCAAAACGTGGGGAATTGGCTGGCGTGATGGCGCACTTGGCAGAATCACTCAGAAGGTCAGCCGTGCTATTGCAGCCGTTCTTAACCAAAACGCCGCAAAAGATCTTTGCACAGCTGAATGCCTTAGAAGAAGGCCTGCAATCGTGGGAAAGCCTGGAGAGCTTTGGTATTATACCGGAAGGAACCAAAGTGGCAAAAGGAGAGCCCATTTTCCCAAGGCTTGACCTTAAGGAAGAAATTGAATATATCCGTAACCAGATGCAGGGGGACTCTCCTAAAGCAGAGGAAGACAAACCGGCTGACACCGCCCCTGAAACAGAAGAGATTACAATCGATGATTTCATGAAGGTTGAACTGCGGGTAGCGAGGGTCATCCACGCTGAGCCGGTGAAAAAGGCGGATAAGCTGCTAAAGCTGCAGCTCGACCTGGGCTATGAAAAAAGACAGGTGGTCTCTGGTATCGCCAAGCACTATAAGCCTGAAGAATTAACAGGGAGAAAAGTAATCTGTGTGACAAATTTAAAACCTGTTACATTACGCGGAGAATTGTCGCAGGGAATGATTTTGGCGGGCGAAAAAGATGGCATTCTGTCACTCGCTACTGTTGGGGAAGAACTTGAAATTGGTGCCAAAGTTAAATGATTTCTATTTTAAGATAACAAAAGGAGTGTTTCACGTGAAACACTCCTTTTAATTTTGCCCATTATATAAGGGTTGACGGATGGAACATAAAATAGAGAATCATTTCGTACTATATAAAAGAAAATCCCTGGAAATGCAAATCATTAGGAAATGAACTATAAAATATGTAGAATAAAGACAAAATCTCATGGGTAGATTGTAATGGATTTGTTACAAAAATGTGACACATGATTGGCTGGTTATCCTATAAACTAAATGCGAGGGAAGGAAGAATTGATCTATGCTCTTTGATACACATGTTCATTTAAATGCAGAACAATTCAGCGATGATCTGGAACAAGTAATAGAAAATGCAAAGACAGCAGGAGTATCAAGAATGGTAGTTGTCGGCTTTGACCGCCCAACCATAACCCGTGCCCTGGAACTGGCTGAACAGTACCCGTTTATTTATGCGGCCGTGGGCTGGCACCCTGTGGATGCGATTGACATGACAGACGAGGACCTGGCGTGGATTGAAGAGCTTGCCGGCGATCCGAAGGTTGTGGCAATCGGCGAGATGGGGCTTGATTACCACTGGGATAAATCACCCAAGGATATCCAAAAGGAAGTCTTTAGAAAACAGATCCGCCTTGCAAAAAAAGTGAAACTGCCGATCATTATCCATAATAGGGAAGCGACAGCTGATATTGTAGAAATCTTAAAAGAAGAGGGTGCCGGTGAAGTGGGCGGCATTATGCATTGCTTCAGCGGAAGTCCTGAAACGGCAAAAGAATGTGTGGAAATGAATTTTTACATATCCCTGGGCGGGCCGGTGACCTTTAAGAACGCTAAAAAGCCTAAAGAAGTGGCAGAAGCCATCCCCCTTGAAATGCTGCTGATTGAAACAGACTGCCCGTATCTTGCTCCGCATCCATACCGCGGGAAGCGAAATGAGCCGGCCTATGTGAAGCTGGTAGCAGAGCAGATTGCCGAGATAAAGGGCATTTCTTATGAAGAGGTAGCTGAGGCAACTTTCCGGAATGCACAGAAATTATTCAGCATAAATTGACATCAAAACTTGTCAGTTTATACCGAGGTTTGTCCAGAAAGAACTCAATAACAAAAAGTTCTACAAGTCTAGCTGCCCTCATAAGCTGAATGTGTCGATAAGTCATACTTTTCTTTTTGAATAAGAGTAGTCATAATGAAGTTGCCTTCAAACAGCCATGTTTGACAGTTTGAGTATCACCTTATAAAAATCAACGAATAGGAAGGGAGGAGTTTTTCATCGAGATCAGGAATATGAAAAACCTGTTTTCCAAGTCTTTTACAAACAAGCAGACCATCATCATCGCAGCGGCCCTTTTCGTAGCTGCAGCTTCTATCGGAATCATATATAACAGTACCAAGAAGACCGTCGCTGTCACACTTGATGGCAAAAGAAAGGTAGTCAAGACGCACGCGGCAACCATTAACGAGATGTTGAAAGATTTGGAGATAACTGTTCACGCAGAAGACTCTGTATATCCGAAGGCTGATACGAGGGTCGAGGAAAATTTAAAAATAACCATACAATCGGCAAAAAAAGCGGATATCATCCAGGATGGCCATAAAAAAACCGTATGGACCACAGGCCGGACCGTGCGGGATATCCTTAAGCAGGAAAATATAAAAGTAAACAGTAAAGACAAGATTAGCCCATCGCTTAATAGCGCAATCATTAACGGCATAGTGGTGAATGTACAAAAAGCATTCCCTGTAGCCATAGTTGTTGCAGGCAAAAAAAGCGAGGTTTGGTCAACTTCGACTACGGTCGCTGACTTTTTAGAGCAACAGAACATAAAACTCAATGATTTAGACCGGATTGAACCAGGATTGAATGAGCATATTAAACCAGGAAAAATGGTAAAAGTTGTGAGAGTGGAAAAAGTCACCGATGTGGTGGAAGAACCAGTGAATTTTGCTGTAGTCACTAAGAAAGACGCAAGCTTAAGGCGCGGCACAGAAAAGATCTTAACTGAAGGCAGGAAAGGATTAATATCCAGGCAGTATGAGGTTATCCGCGAAAACGGGAAAGAGAAATCCCGTAAGCTCGTCACCCAGAAGACTGTCAAACAAAAAAGAAATAAAATAGTAGCTGTAGGTACGAAAATATTAACGGCCCAGGCCTCTAGGGGCCGCCAGGAACAAGGGCCTTCCGGCGGCAGGGAGATTTATGTAAATTCCACTGCTTACACAGCCAGCTGCAGCGGCTGCTCCGGTTTCACATCTACAGGTATTAATTTAAAAAGCAATCCAAACAGCAAAGTCATCGCTGTTGACCCAAGTGTCATCCCCCTTGGTTCAAAAGTGTATGTCGAAGGCTATGGATATGCAGTCGCCGCCGATAAAGGCGGAGCGATCAAAGGGTATAAAATTGATGTATTCTTCCCGTCAACAGCAGACGCCTACAAATGGGGAGTGCGCAAAATCAAAATAAGAATACTTAACTAAAATCCCGCAGAGGCCCAAAGCCTCTGTTTTTTTTGATATAATACCTAAAGCGAAGACCGGTGCTTTTCAGATAAGAAAATATTAAATGCACCATGCAGTACAGTTTTTAAATAAATGACAAGATGATGCAGAAAAGCAGCCTTCCGAGAGGCATAAGGCAGGCGGCGGCAAAAGGCGTTCCTTGCCTTTAGCCGGCGATTGACATATGACCAAGGAAGGCAGGACGGAGCTGGCAGGACCTAAAGCGAAGACCGGTGCTTTTCAATCCAGTAAATTAAAAGCTATTACAGAGCATTCGGCTGAAATTCATAATAACCAGCAAGTTGGACGAGTATAACAATAAAAGTTCATCGCTTTATCATACATTCATGTTCTGGTTAAGCAGCCTGAGAAACAAGAGGCCGTGTTTCCGGCATCATTTATATAGACGATTGTACATCTCTTAAGGTTTCAGTCAAATGGAGGAAAAATGAAGATACAAGAAATCATAGTGGTTGAAGGCAAGGACGATACTGTTGCGGTTAAACGTGCGGTAGAAGCAGACACTATCGAAACGAATGGATCGGCCGTAGATGAATCAGTGATAGAACGGATACGGCTTGCACAATCCACCCGCGGAGTCATAATATTCACTGATCCTGATTTTCCAGGAGAGAAAATCAGGCATACTATTACAGAGCAGGTGCCTGGATGTAAGCACGCTTTCCTCGAAAAGGCAGAGGCCAGGCCGAGAAACGGCAGGGGAATTGGTGTGGAGCATGCTAGTCCGGAGGCAATCAGGGCGGCATTGAAGGACGCTTATCAGACGAACGTAGAGCACGTGGCGGAAATAAGCCAGCAGGATTTATTGAATGCCGGTTTGATGGGAGGCGCAGGAGCAAAAGAGCGGAGAGAGCGTATCGGAAGCATCCTGAAGATTGGATATACAAATGGAAAGCAGCTGCAAAAAAGGCTGCAAATGTTCAGAATTTCAAGGGATGCTTTTTTAGGGGCTTTACAGCGCATGGAACAGGAGGAAAACCATGAATAAAGACATTGCCACACCGATTAGAACCAAGGCTATACTGGAAAAGCACGGATTTTCATTTAAAAAGAGCCTTGGACAGAACTTTCTGATCGATACAAATATATTGAAGCGGATTGTGGACTTCGCTGAACTTACCGAAGAGAGCGGAGCTATTGAAATCGGTCCCGGCATAGGAGCGCTCACCGAACAGCTGGCAAGGAACAGCAAAAAGGTGCTTGCTTTTGAAATTGACCAAAGGCTGCTTCCTATCCTGGGAGAAACTCTGGAGCCATATGAAAATGTAGAAATCATACATCAGGATGTATTAAAGGCAGACCTCGGTACAGTAATCGAGGAAAAGTTTAAGCCTGCCGCTGATTTAATGGTTGTGGCAAATCTGCCCTACTATGTTACTACTCCGATCATTATGAAAATCCTTGAAGACAGGCTCCCGATCCGGGGCATTGTTGTCATGCTCCAGAAAGAGGTGGCTGATCGTATTTCGGCTAAGCCGGGCACTAAGGAATATGGTTCACTGTCAATCGCTATCCAGTACTATACAGAAGCTGAGACGGTTCTCATTGTTCCTAAGACGGTATTTGTGCCGCAGCCTAATGTAGATTCGGCGGTAATCCGCCTAACCATGAGAAAAGAGCCGGCTGTACAGGTCAGCAATGAGGAGTTCTTTTTCACCATAACAAGAACAAGCTTTGCCCAGCGGCGTAAAACGATCCTGAATAACCTGGTCAGCGGTCTTGATGCTGGAAAGGAAAAGAAGGATTTAATCCTCAACGCCCTGTCAGAAGCCGGGATAGATCCTACCAGAAGGGGCGAAACATTGTCCATTCAGGAGTTTGCCCTCCTTAGCGAGAAACTGCTTCAGCATTTTAATTAATTGAGACGGCCTGCAAGGTGCAGGTCTTTTTTCTTTGGAAAAAGGTGCGGATCTGCATCTACCCGCATTAATGTGCGGACATTATTTATCCTGCTGGCATTTCGCCTTGCTCCACTCCCAAATTATCTTTGCCTGCTTTCTTGTAGCTCCTTCCCATACATGGGCTGCGAGTGTTGGTTTTTATGGGGAACACTCTCTCGATGCATTGGTTCAACCTGTGTAATTCGCTCACATCTTCCCCGCTTCTGCATAGCCTATCAAGAAGGAGAATTAGGTAAATGAGTGGCTGCAGGTGCGGTGATAACAGGCCAGCCCTCCTAACCATGGGGTGAGGAGTATGAATATAGAAATCAATCAAATTGTAGGACGGAAATCCTTTAATTGCGATATTATGTTCCGCGTTATAGATTTTAAAGAAGACAGCAGCGGATTGCTTCAGGCTGTTTTATATGGAGAGGATTTCCGGCTGATTGCAGATGCACCCATGAGCGATCTTGTCTTGATGGGGCAGAGGGAACAAGATTTGCAGAGGCAGAAAAATGAAGCTCTCCTGGAAAAGTCCTATCAGTTATTTTCCCAGGATTATGAGCTGCTGAGGATGAAGCGGGAGTATACAGCTACGAATGAGTACCGCCACACAGGAGGATACTTCCAGATGCCCGGCAGGGTCCTGCACCTCGATGGAGACCCAGCCTATCTGAAGAAATGCCTCGAACTTTACGAAAAACTGCGCATACCCGTATTTGGGCTGTATTGCAATGAAAAAGAAATGCCTAATAAAATTGTTCCACTCCTGGAACTATACCGCCCTGATATACTGGTGATAACCGGACATGATTCATATTCAAAATCGAAGGGGAAATTCCAGGATATAAATGCCTACAGACATTCCAGGCACTTTGGAGAAACGGTAAGGGAAGCCCGTAAGAAAATTCCCCACCTCGACCAGCTGGTAATATTTGCAGGAGCGTGCCAATCCCATTTTGAGTCATTAATCGGGGCGGGCGCCAACTTCGCCAGCTCCCCTTCAAGAGTAAATATCCATGCTTTGGACCCCGTCTATATCGTTGCTAAAATCAGCTTCACGCCTTTCATGGACAGAATCAATGTCTGGGAGGTATTGAGAAATACACTCACAGGGGAAAAGGGCCTTGGCGGCATTGAAACAAAGGGAGTACTGCGTACCGGATTGCCATATAAGCCGGTACAAGAAGAATAAGGGGCTGTCTCTTAAGTCTCATATCCATAGCCCGGAAAGAAAAACATGGCGTTTTTCACCGGGCTTTGCTGTGCCTTAATATGCTAAAATGGCGGAGCCGCTCATAAAATCATCCTTTGAGAGGTGAATACCAGCCCGAGATTCCATCCCAGCGGGGGAACGGAGGGTAAATGAACCAGTGCAGATAGTAAAGCTTGAGGTATGGATAGTAAAATGGGCGATTCGGATAGTAAAGGACCAGCTTTGGCGAGTAAGGGGCGATTGACGCTGTCCCGAGGCTTCCCTCTCAGTCAAAATAAGATCTTTTGATTAAGAAACTGGATGAACATCAAAATCGAGCGGAAAAGTATTGAAACCAGTAAAAATACCTTTTTCATCAGTACTTTAATCAGTACTGTGCTGTTACTATATTTTGTGAAACCTTCACTGATTAAAATAAGAGGACAGAATCAGGCAATAAAATAGTGAGTGGGACATCCTCCTCCATTTACACGAATGTGGGCTGTATGTGTATGAGGAGTCTTTGGCTCACCCCTGGGACATTGGACAAGCCATCCTTTATGAAAGAATTCTGCTGGCATGTATAAATATTTCGACATAAACTACGCATAATAAAAAACTTTAAGACCGTATAGACAATATCATACATATTTTTCGACAATATGGGTAAAGTATAAATGTTGGTTTTTGTAAATTTTAAAACTTAAAAAACCATTGACAAACAAAATTGAGAATTGATATAATTTATACTTTTGTTTGACTAAAGATAGGGATTTGTGATATACTACACTTAGTGAGGTGGACCTAAATGCCAAAAACTTTAGCTGATATTAAGATTGCCCTGGATTCAAATCTTGGGAAGAGACTTCTGCTGAAAGCTAATGGTGGAAGAAGAAAGACGGTTGAGCGATTGGGAACATTAGCAGAGACTTATCCTTCTGTTTTTGTTATTGAGCTTGATCAAGATGAAAACGCATTTGAAAG
Source organism: Paraperibacillus esterisolvens (assembly GCF_046237625.1). Classification (GTDB taxonomy): domain Bacteria; phylum Bacillota; class Bacilli; order Bacillales; family DSM-1321; genus Paraperibacillus; species Paraperibacillus esterisolvens. The sequence continues at coordinate 50,760 of NZ_CP143545.1, forward strand.
AGTCTCCTACAGTTATGCAGATGTATTAACAGAAACTGTACAATTAACCTTCTTTGATGAAACAGCAGGAAGCGTGGCTTTAAGCGGGCAGTAAACTTTTGTTTGCTGCTTTTTTTGTTCCGTTTTTTTAAAAATCTTCCCAGCCGGTGAACAAAAATGTTCATTTCCATACTGGCGGGCACCTTTCGCTTCGCCTGCGGTTCTCTTGCCTTGCCTTTTTGTTTACCGATATAACGGCCTTATATGCCTCATAGTATTCTATACCCGGCTGACATTAAAATAGTACATATATCAAAAAGTAATCTTTATATTTCTAATAAAACCCTCTAATGAAAAAGGTCCATAAAGTCCAGACTATAAATGCCGCATGATTGATAAGGGGGTTTTTTGAATGGGCAGAAGAAACGGTCTGATGTCTGATGCATTCAAGGATGAGCTTGCTAGAGAACTCGGATTTTACGATGTAGTACAGCGCGAGGGCTGGGGCGGCATCCGGGCAAAGGATGCCGGCAATATGGTAAAGCTTGCTGTGGAAATGGCACAGCGCCAAATGCAAAAATAGTTCAAAACCACATACCTGCGGCTTAAGGAGCCTGCCTGGAAATCACAGCTTTCCAGGCAGGCTCCTTTTTGTAAAAGGCTCCTTTTTGGGGGATATTTCCCCAAGGTATTTGAATGCCCTTGAAAAAAGCTTTAGAATAAGCTTAAATATGTTAAAATGGACAAGAATTTGAGAACGTAAAGTAGGTGAAAATATGAAACTGATGGAGAAGGCACCTGCTAAGATAAATTTGGCTTTAGATGTGCTTTACAAACGTCCAGATGGATATCATGAAGTGGAAATGGTGATGACTACCGTTGACCTGGCGGACAGGCTGGAGCTCGAAGAACTTACCCGTGATGAAATCAGGATTATTTCACATAACAGGTTTGTTCCTGATGACAGCCGAAATCTTGCCTATCAGGCAGCCGCCCTTCTTAAGAAGAGGTATAATGTCCGGACAGGTGTCAGCATAACCATTGAAAAGCACATACCGGTTGCCGCCGGCCTTGCCGGGGGAAGTTCTGATGCAGCAGCCGCATTAAGGGGCCTGAACAGGCTGTGGCAGCTGGGCTTAAACCTGGATGAATTAGCGGGATTAGGTGCAGAAATCGGCTCGGATGTCCCGTTTTGTGTGTATGGAGGCACGTCGCTTGCTTCCGGACGGGGAGAGGAGATCATGCATCTTCCCGCACCGCCTAAGTGCTGGGTGATCCTGGCCAAGCCTACCATCGGGGTTTCCACTGCTGATGTATATAGGAGACTCGATGTCTCGAGGACTGAACATCCGAATGTAAAAGAAATGGTTTCGGCCTTGCATGAGTCAAGTTTTTCCGGAGTCTGCCAAAATGTCGGCAATGTACTTGAACAGGTGACTCTTCAGGTTAATCCGGAAGTGGCTCACATCAAAGACCAGATGAGGAGATTCGGGGCGGATGCTGTATTGATGAGCGGAAGCGGCCCGACTGTTTTCGGGCTTGTCGAACATGAATCCAGGCTGCAGCGGATCTATAACGGCCTGCGGGGTTTTTGTGATCAGGTTTATGCAGTCCGCATCCTTGGCGAAAGAAACACGCTTGAATAAAACCGTATATTAATGGTATATTAATTAAAAATATTCGGTTTTAAAATGAGGTGCCATATTTGAAATTTCGCCGTAGTGACAGACTAGTCGATATGACGCACTACTTGCTCGACCACCCATTCCAGCTTGTTCCGCTTACGTTCTTTGCCGATCGGTACGGCTCAGCCAAATCCTCTATAAGTGAAGATTTAACGATTATAAAGGAAACCTTTGAACAGCGGGGAATCGGACGCCTGGTCACTGTGCCCGGTGCCGCCGGGGGCGTTAAATATATAGTTAACAGCAACATGGATGAGGCAAGGGAATTCATTTCCAGAATGTGCAAGATCATTGCTGATCCTGTCCGGCTGCTGCCGGGAGGGTACTTGTTCATGACGGATATCCTCGGTGATCCGCAGATGCTGAAGGGATCAGGCAGGCTGATCGCCTCTGCCTATGCAAATGATTCAATTGATGTGGTGATGACAGTCGCGACAAAGGGCATACCGATTGCTTATGCTGCGGCAAGCTACCTGAATGTTCCCGTGGTGATTGTACGAAAGGACAGTAAGGTCACAGAAGGATCGACCGTCAGCATCAATTATGTATCTGGATCTTCCAAGAGGATTCAGACAATGGGACTATCGAAAAGGAGTCTTGCTGAAGGCTCAAGAGTTCTGATTGTGGATGACTTTATGAAAGCCGGGGGCACAATTAATGGGATGATCAGCCTTCTGGAGGAATTCAATGCATCGGTTGCAGGAATTTCCGTACTCGTAGAGTCGGAAAATGCTGAGAATAGGCTGGTCAACGACTACCTATCACTGATCAAGCTTTCCGATGTGGACGTCAAGGATAAAAAGATAACAGTCAAACAGGGCAATTATTTTGATAAAGCGGAGGATAAATAATATGAAAACGGTTCATACAGTACATGCACCTGCTGCTATCGGTCCATACTCACAGGGAATTATTGTCAATAATCTGTTTTTCAGCTCTGGCCAGATCCCTTTGACGGCTGAAGGAAATCTTGCAGCCGGGGATGTGCGCGAGCAGACCCATCAGGTGTTTTCCAATTTGAAGGCTGTTCTTAAAGAAGCGGGTGCCAGCCTCGAAACAGTGGTAAAGGCCACGGTATTCATCAAAGACATGAACGACTTTGGCGATATTAATGAAGTATATGGTGAATATTTCTCCGATCACAAGCCGGCAAGGTCTTGTGTAGAGGTTTCGCGCCTCCCTAAGGATGTATTGATTGAGATTGAAGTTATTGCGCTCGTAAAATAATACGGGCGTTTTTTGTGGAAAAGGGGCGGAGCTGCATGTTCCATAATGCTTCCTGCAGCTAGGTTTATCTTTCTGGTGTTCCCGTTGTGAGCTTCTCAGTTCCTCTTTTGAGCATGTGTGGAAACTCGTATCTGTTTTAATTGGAAATCCCATCCTATATCCAATTAGTCCTAATTTTTCTAAAAATTTTATTTTTATAGAAGGAATTACTTAAAATGCGTTGAATTATTAGTATAAGCTCAAAAAAGCTTGCCCAAATAATTCAAGGTGGTGTAAGAAATGGAAGTAACAGATGTAAGATTACGAAGAGTAACTACCGATGGAAGAATGAGAGCGATTGCATCTATTACATTGGACAATGAGTTTGTTATTCATGACATCCGTGTAATTGACGGAAACAATGGCTTATTCGTTGCAATGCCGAGCAAGCGTACTCCTGATGGGGAATTCCGCGACATTGCACATCCTATTAACTCTTCTACTCGCAGCAAAATTCAGGATGCGGTATTAGCTGAATACCATCGTCTTGGAGAAATGGAAGTTGTTGAACTCGAAGAAGCAGGAGCTTCCTGATTTAAGGCAGATAAAAAGAGTATAATACGCATCAAGAGCCTGCTTCCTAAGTAAGGCTCTTTTATTTGTTACCCCAGATTCTGCATCTGAAACCCCTGGATTTCCATTGTCTTCTCTATTCCCCCTTATTGGTAAGTTCCTGCTATTATTGAAAAATATTTGTACTTTTGTTAGTATCCTTGAAAACTACCGGCTTTTAAGATATATTCTTAATGGATAAAAAGGTAAAAACGGAGGCCTGTTATGAATAATCGCTATGCAGTTGTTTTGGCTGCCGGACAGGGAACAAGGATGAAATCAAAGCTTTATAAGGTTTTACACCCTGTTTGTGGAAAGCCAATGGTAGAGCACGTTGTGGATGAAATAGCTAAACTTAAAATAGAAGAAATCGTTACAGTCACAGGCCATGGAGCGGAGCTTGTAAAATCCACCCTTGGAGCCCGGAGCACCTATGTATTGCAGGAAAAGCAGCTGGGAACTGCCCATGCTGTTATGCAGGCGGAAGGCCTCCTCGCAGATAAGGAAGGCACTACCCTGATTGTGTGCGGCGATACACCGCTGATTAAATCAGAAACGATGGAAATCCTCCTTAGGCAGCATGAAGAAAGCGGCGCAAAGGCTTCTGTCCTCACTGCATTCGCTGAGAATCCGGCAGGGTACGGCAGGATCATCAGGAATGGTGAAGGACTCGTTGAAAAGATCGTTGAGCATAAAGATGCCTTGGAATCAGAAAGAGCCGTAAAGGAAATCAATACAGGTACATACTGTTTTGACAACCAGGCGTTATTTGCGGCGCTGAAAAAAGTAACCAATGATAACTCCCAGGGAGAATACTACCTGCCGGATGTCATCAGCATCATCAGGAAAAACAACGAAACGGTTACAGCGTTCCAGACGGAAGATTTCTCGGAATCCCTTGGTGTAAATGACAGGGTGGCCCTTTCCCAGGCAGAAGCTATCATGAGGAAGAGAATTAATGAGGGCCATATGCAAAATGGTGTCACTATCATCGATCCCGCAAATACTTATATTGACTCGGGAGTTGAGATTGGCTCCGATACAGTCATATACCCAGGTACCATGCTTTCAGGAAGCACGACAATCGGAGAGGACTGCGTAATCGGCCCCAGCACTGAAATTAAAGATTGCGCTGTGGGGAATAATACGGTTATCCGACAGTCAGCGGCACATGAAAGCAGCATTGGATCAGATGTGAATATTGGGCCGTTCGCCCATATTCGTCCTCAATCAGATATTAATGATTCTGTGAAGATCGGCAATTTTGTCGAAATCAAGAAGGCAGTATTCGGCAAAGGCAGTAAGGCATCTCATCTTAGCTATATCGGCGATGCCGAGGTAGGTGCTGACGTCAACATCGGCTGCGGATCCATCACAGTCAATTATGACGGCAAAAATAAGTTCCTGACCAAAATAGAAGATGGAGTATTCATTGGCTGCAACTCCAATCTGGTGGCGCCCGTTACAATAGGCGAGGGAGCCTATGTGGCAGCCGGATCCACCATAACTCAAGATGTCCCAAGCGATGCACTTTCCATTGCCCGCGCACGCCAGGTAAATAAAGAAAACTATGTCCAGCATCTAAAATTTAACAAATAACCACTGGAGGTCCAGCATGTCTAATCAGTACCTTGATCCAAAAATGAAAGTTTTCACACTCAATTCCAACCCGGGATTGGCATCGGAAATTGCGAAGTTTATAGGCGTGGAGCTTGGGAAATGTTCGGTTACACGTTTCAGCGATGGAGAAATACAAATCAATATCGAAGAAAGCATCCGCGGCTGTGATGTATTTGTCATCCAGTCGACCAGCGGCCCTGTTAACGAACATTTAATGGAATTATTGATTATGATAGATGCATTAAGGCGTGCATCCGCTAAGACCATCAATATCGTGATGCCTTATTACGGATATGCCCGACAGGATAGAAAAGCCCGCGCCCGCGAGCCGATCACAGCGAAGCTTGTAGCAAATCTTCTTGAAACGGCTGGGGCTAACCGTGTCATCACGCTGGATCTGCATGCTCCGCAGATACAAGGATTCTTTGATATCCTGATTGACCACCTCATGGGTGTACCGATCCTTGCCGATTACTTCAAAACGAAGGACCTGAAGGACATTGTCATCGTTTCACCTGACCACGGCGGTGTTACTCGTGCCAGAAAAATGGCTGACAGGCTGAAAGCGCCGATTGCCATCATTGATAAGCGCCGTCCGCGTCCAAATGTAGCAGAAATCATGAATATTGTCGGGAATATTGAAGGGAAGACCGCCATCCTCATTGATGACATCATTGACACAGCCGGAACCATTACCCTTGCCGCCAATGCACTGGTAGAAAACGGAGCATCAGAGGTATATGCATGCTGTACCCATCCAGTTCTTTCCGGACCGGCGATCGACCGCATAAATAACTCAAAGATCAAAGAGCTTGTGGTGACCAATTCCATCACACTTGCAGACGAAAAGAAAATCGGCAAGATCGTGGAACTCTCGGTAGCACCTTTAATCGGAGAAGCCATCATCCGCGTTCACGAAGAACAGTCAGTAAGCACATTGTTTGATTAATGAATCATTATAAAGCCTGCCGTAAGCTTTGGCAGGCTTTTTTTGCTTCCCCCTTTTTTTCTGCCTCCTGTTAAAGCTGCTTCTATGTTTAGAGAGAAACCAGTTAGGGAAATGTAAAAGTATGTGCAAAAATACTTATTCGGGAAGGTGAAGGTTTATGAGCAGCAGTTTGACTGCAACAGAACGTAAGCAGCATCGTAATTCCTATTTAACTGATATCAGAAGTAAAGGGAGCATCCCGGCAGTTGTATATGGCAGAAAGAAAGAAAGCAAAGCGATAACGGTAAGTAATGCAGACTTAATCAAGACACTTAAAGAGGTCGGCCGGAATGGAATCATCTCACTAGAGCTCGATGGGAGTTCCCAGCAGGTTATGTTGACGGACTATCAGACTGACCCGATCAAAAATGAAATCCTGCATGCGGATTTCCTATATATTGATATGTCAGAATCTATTAATGCAACCGTGCGCCTTAATCTGACAGGTACAGCTCAGGGAGTCAAGGATGGCGGAGTCCTGCAGCAGGCGCTGCATGATCTGACTATCTCGGCAAAACCGCAGGAAATACCTGAGGCGATTGAAGTGGATGTCACAGATAAAGTGGTAGGCGATACCATTTACGTAAGTGATATTAAAAAAAGCTACAGCACCATTGAAATCAGCCATCAGGATGATGAGGTTATCGCCAGCATCCTGCCACCAAGACAAGAGGTGGAAATCAGCACCGGCGAGCAGCAGGATGGCGGCACACCTGAAAATGAAGAAGGCAGAGAAACAGAAGCATCAGAAGACTCTAAAGCTGAATAAAGCAAGTGCTGTTTAAATAAGCTATAATAGACGTACCCTTATATTGGGTGCGTCTATTTTTTGATGTCTTGATGCTTATATTATGTAATGGAGTGTTGAAGATGAAATTAATCGCCGGTCTCGGCAATCCGGGGAAGCAGTTTGATAAAACCAGGCACAATATTGGATTTGAAGTGATAGATGAATTGTCTGCCAAGTGGAACCTGCCCTTAAACCAGTCAAAGCACAAAGGTCTTTATACCATGGGGATGGTGAACGGAGAAAAGGTTATTCTTCTGAAGCCGCTGACATACATGAACCTCTCGGGAGAATCTGTAGCAGCTGTCCTCGGATTTTATAAACTATCTGTAAAGGATCTTGTGGTTATCTATGATGATCTGGATCTCCCGCTTGGAAAACTCAGGCTTCGCCAAAAAGGCAGTGCAGGAGGGCATAATGGAATGAAATCCATCATTTCTCATCTTGGCACCCAGGAATTCAACAGAATCAGGATGGGAGTAGGACGCCCTCAGGATGGGAGAAGTGTACCGGATTTTGTTTTGAGCAGGTTCTCAAAGGAAGAAGAAGCAGAAGTGAGCAAAGCGGTTGATATTTCTGCAAAAGCCTGCGAAAATTGGTTAAACAATGATTTTTTAAAGGTAATGAATACATTTAATGGATAATATATTAGCATAACCTATCCAGGATACAGAAGTCTAAAATTTTTCAGGAGCCGTTTGTTTATTTTGCCCTCCCTGGGTTCATACTACCAAGTAGACAACCAAGCAGGGGGGATTTTGTATGGCTTTCCATTATAAATGCCGTCATTGCCGCACAAGCATGGGAACGATAAATGAAATACTCATTGATTCTGAGCGGTTGGGATTCCATGCCCTGACAAGCCAGGAACGGCAGGAAATGATACAGACGGCCGAAAATGGCGATTATCATGTACAGTCCATATGTGAGGACTGCCAGGAAGCACTCGAACGCAATCCAGAGATGCACCAGCAAGACTATTTAATTCAATAAACCAAAAGCTTTGGAGGACCTCCAAAGCATTTTTCTGTTTAAAGATAGGGCTCTTTCTAAAATGTTGTTGTTTTTACCCGTACTGTAAGTTTACTTTATTGTTTAACAAAAGGACTTCCGCGTCTGGCCCGGGACTCCTGCGTAAGGAGCGGCACAGTTGTTTCCCCGCGGGCACGGCCGAGGATGCTCACCGCCCGTCCGCGGAAAGCGAGCGCCTGCAGCGGAAATCAGCCCTAATGTCCAGCGGCTGCAAGATTTGCAAAACAGTTTATATAAAATATCATTCCAAAGGATATTGGTTACAGCGAGCAATCCTCGCTGCCATCAATCGGCCTTCAAAGCAAAATACTTACAAAATACCATAAAAAAAGCTTTCTAACGGAAAGGAGGATTGGCCAAATGAATGATCTGCAGGGTTTATTGAAAGACAATGATGATGTGCAGTCGCTGTTAAGCGGCCTGAAGGAAGGGTTAAAGGAACAGATGGCAGCCGGCCTGTCCGGTTCGTCACGCTCCATGCTGATTTCATCTGTTTATACCGAAAGACAAAAACCTGTTCTCGTCATTACTCATAATCTCCTCCAGGCACAAAAGCTTTATGATGATTTAAGTGCTTTTCTGCCTGAGGCTGATTTATTTTTATATCCAGCCAATGAGCTGATGGCTGCTGAACTGAGTGTTTCCAGTCCGGAGCTTAGAGCACAGAGAATCGAGGTCCTTAATCACTGGTCGCAAAACCAGGGAGGGATTGTCATAGCGCCGATGGCAGGAGTGCGTAAGCTTCTGCCTCCCAAGGATATGTGGAAGAAATTTCAGCTGTCCTTTCAGACGGGAGAAGATATCAATCTTGATGAAACCCTATCGGGGCTTGTTTCCATGGGGTATGCAAGGTCTGAAATGGTTTCCTCCCCTGGCGAATTTTCTCTTCGCGGGGGAATTTTGGACATATATCCGCTGACTGAAACGAATCCTATAAGAATCGAACTATTCGACACAGAAGTAGATTCGATTCGTACATTTACAATTGATACACAAAGGTCACAGAAGAAGCTCAAGCGGGTGGCCATAGGGCCAAGCACCGAGGCACTGCTTCAGAACGAATCATTGGAAAGGCTTATTGAACGACTTGATTCAGGATTAAGCAGCAGTCTGAAAAAAATAAAGGACAGCAAGGCAAAAGAGCAGATGCTCCAGAATATCGGCCATGAACTCGAACTGTTAAGGAACGGTGCAAGGCCTGAACATCTGTTTAAGTATCTGAGCCTCGCTTATGAAAACACCGCTAGTTTGCTAGATTATCTTCCTGATGATGGGATGGTTTTCATGGATGAAATTACAAGGATCCATGAAATCAGCGAAACCCTTGAAAAGGAAGAAGCAGAATGGTATACAAGCCTGCTTGGCGAAGGGCGGATCATCCATGATGTACCGCTCTCGCACCGGCTGCCGGAACTGCTGTACAGATCAAAGAATCCTTTGATCTATCTGTCTCTATTCTTAAGGCATGTTCCCTATACGAATCCGCAGAATATCATAAATTTCACATGCAAGCAGATGCAGAATTTCCATGGGCAGATGAATGTGTTTAAGGCAGAAATAGAGAGATGGAGAAAAGGGAATTATTCTGTCGTGGTGCTGGGCCCGGACGAGGAGAGGATGAAGAAGCTCCGCAGGGTGTTTGAGGATTATGGAATTGAGGCTGCCGAGCTTGAGGACAGCAGCACAATTCTACCGGGCAGGCTGCAAATTGCCAAAGGGAACCTCCACACAGGATTTGAGCTACCCATGCTGCGGCTAGCTGTCATTACAGAAAATGAACTGTTCAACAAGAAATCGAGAAAGCCGCCAAAGCGGCAGAAGCTGTCTAACGCAGAAAGAATTAAAAGCTACTCCGAGTTAAAGACAGGAGACTATGTAGTCCACGTCAACCATGGCATCGGCAAGTATCTCGGCCTTGAGACCCTGGTTGTAGGCGGTGTCCACAAGGATTATCTCCATGTAAGGTATCAGGGGACAGATAAGCTCTATATACCCGTAGATCAGATTGACCTCGTGCAGAAATATGTGGGTTCTGAAGGGAAAGAGCCGAAGCTGTACAAATTGGGGGGCAGTGAGTGGAAAAGGGTCAAAGGCAAGGTGGAATCCTCTGTTCAGGATATTGCGGATGATCTCATTAGACTTTATGCAGCAAGGGAAGCCTCAAAAGGGTATGCCTTTTCACCCGACACTGAAATGCAGCGTGAATTCGAAGCTGCCTTTCCCTACAGCGAAACAGACGATCAGCTGAGGTCAATCGTTGAAATCAAAAAGGACATGGAGCGTGAGCGGCCGATGGAGCGGCTCCTTTGCGGTGATGTAGGCTACGGGAAGACGGAGGTTGCCATCAGGGCAGCCTTTAAAGCCATCATGGATGGAAAACAGGTTGCATTCCTAGTTCCTACCACGATCCTTGCCCAGCAGCATTATGAAACCATCCGTGAAAGATTTCAGGATTTCCCTATCAATATCGGCCTGCTGAGCCGCTTCAGATCCAGAAAACAACAGAATGAAACGATCAAGGGGCTGAAGGCAGGGTCTGTGGACATTGTAATAGGCACCCATCGCATCCTGTCCAAGGATCTGCAGTACCGTGACCTCGGCCTTTTAATTATCGATGAGGAACAGCGGTTTGGCGTAACACATAAAGAGAAGATCAAGCAGCTGAAAACGAATGTGGATGTGCTCACCTTAACAGCCACCCCTATTCCGCGTACCCTTCATATGTCCATGCTTGGAGTGAGGGATCTGTCGGTCATCGAGACTCCCCCTGAGAACCGTTTTCCGGTCCAGACTTATGTGATGGAATATAACGGAGTCCTTGTCAAAGAAGCAATCGAGCGGGAACTCGCAAGGGGCGGTCAGGTTTATTTCCTATACAACAGGGTAGAGGATATAGCAAGAAAAGCAGAAGAAATTTCCATGTTTGTGCCTGACGCAAGAGTAGTATATGCACATGGCCAGATGTCTGAGAGCGAGCTTGAATCCGTAATGCTTGCTTTTATGGATGGCGAATATGATGTTCTGGTAAGCACCACCATCATTGAAACAGGGGTGGATATCCCGAATGTAAATACACTCATTGTGCATGATGCCGACAGGATGGGGCTTTCCCAGCTGTATCAGCTGCGCGGAAGGGTAGGCAGGTCGAACCGTGTGGCTTATGCGTACTTTACCTACCGCAAAGACAAGATACTGACTGAAGTGGCAGAGAAGCGCCTGCAGGCTATTAAAGAATTCACTGAGCTTGGATCGGGATTCAAGATTGCCATGCGCGACCTCTCGATCCGCGGTGCCGGCAATCTTCTCGGGGCAGCACAGCATGGATACATTGATTCGGTGGGCTTCGATTTGTATTCCCAGATGCTTAAGGAAGCAATTGATTCCCGTAAGACCGGTGAAGTGAAGGAAGAAAAGCCGAGAGTGGAGATCGACCTGGAGGTGGATGCCTATATACCGGACGCCTATATCGCTGACGGCCATCAGAAGATCGAGATGTATAAGAGGTTCCGCGGAATCGAAACCCTGAAGGAACTCGAAGAACTGCAAAGCGAGATGCTCGACCGATTTGGTGAATATCCTGAAGAAGTGGCACTCTTGTTTTTGATTGCCGAAACGAAGGTATATGCACTGAAGAATGGAGTAGAGCTGATCAAGCAGGCTAAGCAGGAGATCAAAATTATCATCTCGGAGAGGGCAAGCAGAGATATAGACGGCCATAAGGTGTTCCAGCTTGGCTCAAAGTATGGACGGGTGGTCGGACTTGGCATGGAGGGCAATTCATTGAAGATTACCCTCAATATTAAGAACACCGCCCAGGGTGTCTGGCTCAATATCATCTATGAGCTCATCCAGGGTTTGGAGGGAGCCAGAAAAGATGGCAGTGCGTCAGCGGCTCCCATACACCAGGATAAAAAGTGAGGCACTCTGCTACGGATATCACAGGCAGATTGGCAATGAACATCTAAGACGGGTTAATGCCCCTTTTAAAACCCAGCGGCTTTCTAGTTCTTAAGAAGCCCTGGAATAGATTAAAATTTGGCAGCAGAGTAAACCGCAAGAAGAAAAATGCCAGATAGTGTATAGAAGTTTGAAGATGAAAAATACTAAGGTCAATAACGGTGGAAATTCCAAAGTTTTCACCACTATCCAAATGATGAAAGAGAGGCAACATAAGATGAAAGCAACTGGAATCGTACGTCGAATTGATGATTTGGGAAGAGTTGTTATACCCAAGGAAATCCGCAGGACTCTCCGCATCCGTGAAGGAGATCCTCTTGAAATTTTCGTGGACAGGGACGGAGAGGTAATCCTAAAGAAATATTCACCTATCAGTGAACTCAGTGATTTTGCAAAAGAATATGCAGAGGCTTTATATGACAGCCTGGGCAATCCCGTGCTCATATGTGACAGGGACACATTCATTGCTGTTGCGGGAGTTTCCAAGAAGGATTATTTAAATAAGAGCATCGGCGAACAGATGGAGAGAGCCATGGAAGATCGGGGTTCTATCCTTGAGACTTCAAAGGGACAGGTATCCATTGTAGATGGAAATACAGAGGATTTACAGTCTTATACCATCGGGCCGATCGTTGCAAACGGGGACCCAATCGGGGCAGTGGTGATCTTCTCCAAAGAATCCTCATTGGGAGATGTTGAGAGGAAAGCAGTTGAAACAGCTGCCGGATTCTTAGCACGCCAGATGGAATCCTAATTATATGTGAACAACCGAAAAAGGCATCCATCAGGAATGCCTTTTTTCATTTTGAATCAAGCTCAATCTGTATCTACAGGGTATCCCGCAGTCCCTTTGGGGCTTCCGCCGAAGGTGTATATGCTATAATAGGGGCACTATTGGAAGAATCAAGGTACAGGGCGCAGCCCCTGTCCGAAAAAGCCATTATCATCAACAGCAGGAAGTAGGAGAAAAAGATGGCTGAAAGGCCGGATGACATATCAAGTACAGTATTTAGAGGGGCGGCCATTCTGACTGCAGCTGCTATCCTGGTAAAGGTTCTCAGTGCCTTTTATCGAATACCTTATCAAAATTTGGCCGGTGACATCGGCTTTTATATCTATCAGCAGGTGTATCCGCTGTATGGCATAGCTCTTATTTTGTCCACCTATGGATTTCCGGTAATCATTTCAAAGCTGATGGCAGAAAAACAGGGAAACAGCAAAGAAGCTGGAGAAGTCCTGTATGTTTCATTCCTGATTCTTACGGCAGTGGGCCTCGCCTTTTTCTCAGCCGTTTATTTCGGGGCAGGCCGTCTTGCAGCAGCCATGGGAGACAAACAGCTGGCGCCTCTGCTTAAAATCAGTGCATTTCCGTTCCTGTTCATGCCCTTCATCTCGGCTGCCAGAGGAATGTTCCAGGCCGGCAATGACATGATTCCTACGGCCGTGTCCCAAGTTTTCGAGCAGGCTGTCCGTGTATCATTCATCATCATTTTCACCATGGTTCTCCTGCGGGGAGGAGGATCCATCTATAAGACAGGCGGCGGAGCCGTCCTCGGATCTGTACTCGGGGCTGCCGGAAGTACCTTGACACTCCTCACCTTTTTATGGATCCGTAAATTTCAAATTCCCATAAGGGCCCGTCTAACTCCCGGGATGTTGAAAAAGACTGCAGGCATGCTGTTTATCCAGGGTACAGCCTTCTGCCTCTCAAGCCTCCTGCTCACCCTGACACAGCTGGCAGATTCCTTTAACTTATACAGCCTTCTCGTGGATGCAGGCATGGCACCGGCAGATGCCAAGGGATTGAAGGGAGTCTTTGACCGGGGACAGCCGCTGCTTCAGCTTGGCTCAATTGCAGCGACTTCCCTGTCGATGGCCGTTGTCCCGCTGATTTCATCTTCACGGGCACAAGATGACATGAACTACCTAAAAGAAAAAATCAGGCTTTCCCTTAAAATTACCATCACCCTGGGTGCAGGAGCCGCAGCTGGGCTGATCTTATTAATCAAACCGGTCAATATCATGCTGTTTACAGACAGCAGCGGATCAGGGGCGCTGGCTATACTTGCCGCGACGATTCTCCCTGGTTCCCTGATCATGATTTTGTCAGTCATTCTGCAAAGCCTGGGCCGCCTGCGTTCGACCATCCTGATTATTTCTGCAGGCCTGTTGACTAAACTAATTCTAAATATGGTACTGGTTCCGCCCTTTAAAATTGAGGGTGCTGCCATGGCCACACTTTTCGCCTATGCTTTCATCCTTGGCGGTCTGCTCGTGGTGCTATCGAGTAAGCTGAAGCTGAAGCCTGGCGGAACGAAGGAGCTCGCAGCCTGGGTGCTCGGCTGTCTGGGAATGGCGGCTGCCCTTCTGCTGCACACCTTGTTGTTTAAGGAGCTTCAGCTCGCGGAAACAGGAAGGCTTGCAACGAGTTTACAGGCTTTATCAGGCGTAGGAGCCGGAGGGATTGTATATATATGGATCATAGTTAGATCGGGAATTTTCCCTGAAAATGACTTGTCACAGCTTCCTTTTGGACGCAGATTGACTGTTTTGAACCATCATATAAATAATAAAAGGAGTTATGGCAGTGATGGCGAATGAAATAATAGTGTTAGGGTTGGGTGCAGGGGACTTAAGTCAGCTGCCCTTCGGTATTTATAAGGAATTAAGAGAGGCTGGCAGCTGTTATGTGAGAACGATGGACCATCCCGTAATCAAGGAGCTTGCTGAAGAAGGAATAACTTTTGAGAGCTTTGATTCGATATATGAAAAGCATGATAGATTTGAAGCGGTTTATGAGGAGATTTCAGAAATTCTGCTGGCTGCTGCAGAGAAACAAGATGTACTGTATGCCGTCCCTGGGCATCCCATGGTTGCTGAGAAATCGGTTCAGCTGCTGCTTGAGAAGGGGCCGGCAAGGGGTGCTGATGTGCGTATCGCAGGGGGCCAAAGCTTCTTGGATGCTTTGTTTGCGGCTGCAGGATTTGATCCGATAGACGGGTTTCAGCTATTGGACGGAACAAGCCTGAGGGCTGAAGATATTATGATCAGCGGACATATCATCATTGGACAGGTATATGATGCCTTTATTGCCTCAGAAGTAAAACTTACTCTTATGGAAAAATTGCCGGATGATTATGAAGTCTGTATCATCACAGCAGCCGGCAGCAGCCGGGAGAAGGTAAGGAAAGTACGGCTATATGAGCTGGACCACGGAATGGAGCTCGATAACCTGACGAGTGTCTATGTGCCGCCTGTCAGGAAAGAAGAACTGTTTTACAGGGAGTTTTCGACTGCGCGGTCTATAATAGCTGCGCTTAGGGGACCCGGGGGCTGTCCCTGGGATCAAGAACAGACCCATGAGAGCCTGAAGAAATATTTAATAGAAGAATCTTATGAACTGATCGATGCAATAGATGAAAAGGACGATGAGGCAATCATCGGGGAGCTTGGAGATGTCCTGCTGCAAGTTCTCCTTCACGCCCAGATAGGCGAAGATGAGGGAATGTTTTCGATAGCTGACGTGATCGAAAGCTTATCCGAAAAGATGGTGAGACGCCACCCGCATGTATTCGGGGATTCAGCCGTCAATAGTTCAGATGAAGTAATAGAGAACTGGCAGAAGATAAAAGCCCGGGAAAAAGGAGCAAAGGCTAGGAAGAGGATGCTTGACGGAACTCCCAAATCCCTGCCGCAGCTACTGAAGGCATTGGATTATCAGAAGAAGGCATCAAAAGCAGGATTTGACTGGAAAGAGCCAGGCCCAATGTGGGAAAAGGTGCAGGAGGAGATAGAGGAAGCCAAAGTTGAGATTGCGGCAGAAGATCCGGAACTCCTTAAGAAAGAGTTAGGTGATATCCTGTTTGCCGTTGTTAATCTCTGCCGGTATTATTCCATCGATCCAGAGGAAGCTCTCCACTCAACGAATAAAAAGTTTTATAACCGGTTTGCTTATATAGAGACCGTTATCGAGGAGAACCAGAGGAAGTTTGAGGATTATACATTAGAACAGCTGGATGAACTGTGGGAAGAAGCAAAAAATAAGGGATATTAACAGGGAAAGAGGGAATAGGGATGACGATGAGACTCGATAAGTTTCTAAAAGTATCAAGGCTGATCAAGAGGCGCACAATGGCAAAGGAAGTCGCTGATCAGGGAAGAATCACGATTAATGGCATCACGGCCAAAGCGAGCTCCAATGTGAAGGTGGGCGATGAGATGGAAGTCCGCTTTGGCCAAAAGCTGGTAAGAGTAAAGATTGAAAAGCTCCAGGAGAATACCAGAAAGGAAGAAGCTGCAGACATGTATTCCGTTGTCAGTGAAGAGCGTCTGGCCGATTAGCTTGTTCTATATTCATCCTCTCTCACATAGATATTTACAAAAGCTATTGTGAGGGATGTTAAATGAGCCAGTATTTTGAATCAAATGCTAATAATAATAAGTCCTCGATGCCAGATCATGATGTGATGATGAAAGGGAGGAGGCTCCTTGAAATCACAGGGGTGAAGCAGGTGGAAAGCTTTGATAACGAGGAATTTCTCCTGGAAACATCCATGGGTTTTTTATCTGTGAGGGGGCAGAACCTTCAGATGAAAAACCTGGATGTCGATAAAGGGATTGTTTCCATCAAAGGCAAGGTCTTTGACCTGGTGTATCTGGACGAGCAAAGCGGGGATAAAGCTAAAGGGTTCTTTGGCAAGCTGTTCAAATGACCCTGACTACTCAGTTTTATACTCTCCTCTCCATTATCGGCATGGGCTGTTACTTCGGTGCAGCACTTGATACGTACAACCTTTTCCTAAAGCGCTCGAAGAGAAAAAGCTGGGTAGTGTTCATCAACGACTTCCTTTTCTGGGTTGCCCAGGGCCTGATCATATTCTATGTTCTATTCCTCGTAAATGAGGGGGATCTGAGGTTTTATCTCTTTTTGGCCCTGCTATGCGGCTTTGCTGCCTATCAGGCCCTCTTTAAGAAAAGCTACATGAGAGTGCTGAGGATAGTTCTTTCCATCGTAACAAAACTGTACCAATTTTTGGTGAAGATGGTTCTTCTCATTGTCTTTAAACCAATCAGCTGGATCCTGCTGACAGCCGCCGCAATTTTGTTAACTTTGGCAAAGGGACTTTTTTCCCTTGCCAAATTCCTTCTAAAACCTTTATTATCTATTATAAAGGGACTACTAATACCCTTTTTCTGGATTGCGCGAAAATTGGGCGGATTTATGCCGAAGGCTGTCAGATCAAGGATATTTGATTTCCTTGGAAAAGGGCGCCGCATTTTTCGGGCTCTCGGAAGATCTGTGATGAACCGGGTCAAAAGAACTAAAAAATAAATGAGGGGAGTGAGAGAGATGAGTGATTCTAATAAACGGAATGTTTCCAAGATAGATACTGATTATGTGACGCAGCAAGAAAAACAGATTCAATCCGTAGAAAGAAGAAAGCGGGGGCTTATCCGCAGGCTTACTGCCTTTGGCGTGGTCGCTGCCGTACTGTCTTGTCTGCTCATATCCACTCTTGTATCTCAAGCGGCTGTCCTGGAACAGAAAAAAGAACAAAGAACAAAGCTTAAGGGTGATCTCTCGCGTCTTGAAAAGAGGGAGAAAGACCTTAAGGATGAAATTGTAAAGCTGAATGACGATGAATATATAGCTAAGCTGGCAAGGCGGGATTATTTCCTTTCTGACAAAGGTGAAATTATTTTTAATTTACCAAAAAAGAAAGAAGACAGTGACTCTTATTGACACTGTTTTTTTTCTTTAGCTATAATATAGAGTAACGATGATTTTTTAAATTCTAAGGAGGAACATTTTTTTTATGTCAATCGAAGTAGGCAGCAAGCTACAAGGAAAAGTAACAGGGATTACAAATTTCGGAGCATTTGTGGAGCTGCCGGAAGGCTCAACTGGACTTGTCCATATCAGTGAAGTGGCGGACAACTACGTAAAAGATATCAACGACCATTTAAAAGTTGGGGATACAGTTGAAGTAAAGGTCATCAATGTTGAGAAAGACGGCAAGATCGGCCTGTCCATCAAAAAGGCAATCGATCGTCCGGAAAGTGCAGCCCCGGCATATACTCCACGCCCAAGGCAGGGCCGGAGCAATGACAGCAGGGGCCGGGATAATAATCGCGGACCTAGAGACAGCTTCCGTCCCAAGGAGAATTTTGAAACAAAGATGGCTAAGTTTTTGAAGGATAGTGAAGACCGTCTGGCTTCTCTTAAGCGAAGCACGGAAACCAAGCGTGGCGGAAGAGGCGGAAGACGCGGATAACTTGCTGCTGAACCTAGAGTAAAGAAATTTCGGATAAGACTTTTATATAAATAAAGAAGCTGGCAGTCCCTGCAGCTTCTTTTTTTGTATATAAAAGCATAAAACAAACATGTGTTTTCTTCCTCGCAGCCCATACATGGAAAGAAAACCTGAAACAGAGCGGGTTCAAACCAAATAAGGCGGGGGAGCGGAGTAAGGTACAAAGGAAATGACTGCAAGATAATTGATCGTCACACCTGGCTGCGGGAAAGCCTTATGATACATGCAGCTCCGCCCCTTTGCACAAAAAAACAGCATGGATCAGGGATCCATGCTGTTTTTTGCGATAGCGGCAGAGGGGATCGAACCCCCGACCTCACGGGTATGAACCGTACGCTCTAGCCAGCTGAGCTACGCCGCCAATATAATATGCAGAAGCACAAAAACTATCTTACCCAGAATGCAGAAGTTTGTCAATGGATTTTAAAACTAACGGAATATTTAGAAATTACACTTTTTCTGACCGAAATACCGCAATAATTCTTTCCTTTTTGTTCTGCCGCCGGCTGTTTTTTAAATGACAGGAAGGAGTTCCTGTAAAGATATGATTATTTTAAGAGAATACAGTCGAACGTTTCTATCAAACCCTCTCTTGATTTTGACAAAAAACAAAGGCTGTCCCATTTATAATCAAATCAAATGATAAACAGGGAGTGTTGGGAATGGAAAAGGTAGAACGGAGTCTGGCAGATACAGTCACGGAGCTGAATATTAAAGACGCCAAAGTGGGCGCGGTTAAATGGTTCCAGGATCTGCAAGCCAAATTGGAGGAAGTGATATTCAAGCGGGGCCTGCTCCTCGGGCTGATCGGCTTTCTGCTTGGAAGGGCACTGATCCTTTCCCAGCTGTCCCCATTCAGCATACCCTTTTTCGCAGCAGTCTATATGATGAGGAGGGACAGGGCGCCTTTTGCTTTAGCCGGGCTGATCGCCGGAGCCGTAACCATCCATATTTCTAATGGGGTAGTAGTATTTGCCGCAGCCTTTCTCATGATGCTTCTGTATAAGATAAAAGAGCCGCAGGCCGCCGGGCGCTTTCAGGCGGTAGCCATTTATGTCTTCCTCTCACTTTCAGCCGTAAGGGCAGCGGAGCAGCTGGTCCTGGGCGGAAACTTTAAGCTATATGACGGTTTGATGATTGGAGTCGAAGCCGGTCTGGCCGCCATCCTTTCACTGATTTTTGCCCAGTCCATACCTCTTATTTCCATAAGGAGGAAAGCACATTCCTTTAAGACGGAAGAAGTGATAAGTATTATAATCCTGCTGGCTTCGGTTATGACCGGGACAATCGGCTGGACCATTTACGGACTCTCAATGGAACATATCCTCTCCCGCTATCTTGTGCTCCTGTTTGCCCTCTCAGGCGGTGCGGCAATCGGTTCAACTGTCGGAGTGGTAACCGGCCTCATTTTCAGCCTTGCGAATGTTTCGAGCCTGTATCAGATGAGCCTCCTCGCTTTCTCGGGACTCCTCGGAGGCCTTTTAAAGGATGGCAAAAAAGTGGGTGCATCCCTTGGGCTTGGAGTGGCGACCCTTCTAATTGGACTGTATGGAGAAGGGGTCACAAACTTATCTCTCACCCTGTATGAAACGCTTGCTGCGATAACACTTGTCATGCTGACGCCTTCCGGATTAATTTTGAAAATTGCGAAGCATATTCCAGGCACGGCTGAATATAGCAATGAACAGCAATTATATATGAGAAAGGTCAGGGATGTTACGGCAAAGAGAGTGTCGCAGTTTTCCAATGTATTTGAGGCGCTGTCCAATAGTTTCTCACAAGTGGACGGGCCGATTGAAGAAGACAGGAATGAGGAAAAGAGGGTTGACTATTTATTAAGCAATGTGACGGAAAAGACCTGTCAGACTTGTCATAGGAAGGAACATTGCTGGACCAGGAACTTTAATTATACGTATGAAAGCATGGGAGAGATTATGTATAGTCTGGAGGCAGGAGGAGGGCAGGTCAGCCCAAGGCTTGAGAGAGAGTGGAAAAAGAATTGCACGCGCTCTGAAAAGGTGATTGATGCCATTGCCCAGGAACTCTCTGCTTCCCAGGCAAGCGATAAACTGAAAAAACAGATTCAGGAAAGCCGGAAGCTGGTTGCCGACCAGTTGAAAGGTGTTTCGGAAGTGATGGAGGACTTTGCGAAAGAAATTCGGAGGGAAAGGAAGAATCACCATCTGCAGGAGGAGCAGATACTCGAGGAGATCCGGAACTTCGGGCTGCCGGTAAACGGGATTGAAATATACAGCCTCGAGCAGGGAAATGTAGATATTGATATTAGCACACCATACTGCCATGGAAGAGGAGAATGCGAGAAGCTCATCGCTCCCATGCTGACAGATATACTGGGCGAGTCAATCGTTGTGCATTCAGAGGACTGCGCCTCCTTCCCAGGGGGAACCTGTCATGTTACGTTCCGGTCAGCCAAAAAATTTATTGTAGAAACAGGGGTAGCCCATGCAGCGAAGGGAGGCGGACTTGTTTCAGGCGACAGTTATACTACCATGGATATCGGCTTTGGGAAGTATGCGATAGCCATTAGCGATGGCATGGGCAATGGGGAGAGGGCACATCATGAAAGCAGTGAAACCCTTCAGCTGCTGCAAAAAATCCTTCTCTCAGGCATCGAAGAAAAAATTGCCATTAAATCGGTGAATTCCGTCCTCTCTCTAAGAACCACAGATGAAATATTTTCAACCCTCGACCTCGCCATGATCGACCTGCATGATGCCAAAGCCAGATTTTTGAAAATATGTTCAATACCAAGCTTTATAAAGCGTGGTGATAAAGTGATCAAAGTGGAATCAGACAATCTGCCGATGGGCATGTTCACGGAATTTGATGTTGAGGTAGTGACCGAACAGCTGAAGGCAGGCGATCTCGTCATCATGATGAGCGATGGAATCTTCGACGGGCCGTCACACTTTGAAAATTTTGAATTCTGGATGAAGCGGAAGCTAAAAGAAATGCAGACAGAGGATCCTCAGGAAATTGCGGATTTAATCCTGGAGGAGGTCATCCGCCGAAAGGGAAGCATCGATGACGATATCACGATTGTTACAGCGAAGGTGAATCACAACACGCCAAAGTGGGCAGCGATTCCGGTATTCTCCGGCAGGAAGAAGGCGCAGTAAGATACTCGCCCCTTTCCTTTTTGACAGGTATACATCTCTCTTATTTAGTCGAAGATGGAACTAAATAATGCGAGAGGGAGTGTTCTTATGAATCCAGGTACTTTAAGACAGATTCTCCTCATAACAGACGGCTGTTCAAATCATGGGGAAGATCCTTCTTCAATGGCTGCTCTGGCGAGGGAGCAGGGCATCGTGGTCAATGTGATCGGTGTGGTAGAACAGGATGTTATTGATGAAAAAGGAATGCAGGAAATAGAAGCCATTGCCCAGGCGGGGGGCGGCGTCAGCCAGGTTGTCTACAGTTCTCAGCTTTCCCAGACTGTCCAGATGGTTACAAGAAAAGCGATGACACAGACAATCCAGGGAGTTGTGAACAAGGAGCTTCAGCAGATTCTCGGTCGCTCTAAATCCATTGAAGACCTTCCGCCGGAAAAAAGGGGCGAGGTGATTGAAGTGGTGGACGAGCTTGGGGAAACTGCGGGTCTCGAGGTGCTGGTTCTTGTAGATACCAGTGCAAGCATGAAGCACAAGCTGCCCACAGTAAAAGAGGCCCTCCTGGATTTGTCTTTGAGCCTGAATGCAAGAATGGGAGATAATAAGTTTTCTGTCTTTGTATTTCCCGGGAAAAAGTCAGAGGCGGAAAGACTGCTCGAATGGACACCAAGGCTTGAGTCCCTTACCAAAATCTTTCCCAAACTTTCGACTGGCGGCATGACTCCAACTGGACCGGCGCTAAGGGAAGCATTGTCATATTTTAAGAAAAAACGCTCATTAAGGAGTCTGTTATCAAATGATGATGAACGATTCTTTGAGGAATCAGTGTAAGGCGCCGCCCGGAACCATCATCAAAGGCAAGTGGTATAAGGAAGAATATACAATCATCCGAGAGCTGGGCCATGGTGCCAATGGCATTGTCTATCTGGCCGGCCGCGAGGGGCAGGAAGTCGCCCTTAAGGTGAGTGACAACAGCATGTCCATCAGCTCGGAGATGAACATCCTTAAATCGTTTACCAAGGTCCAGGGTGCAGCCCTAGGGCCTTCTTTGTTGAGTGCCGATGACTGGGTAAGGGCTGGCAGGACACTTCCTTTTTATGTGATGGAATATATAAAAGGTGATACATATTTGGATTTTCTTAAATATAAGGGAACATACTGGGCTCCTATACTGGCCCTGCAGCTGCTAAAAAACCTTTCCCGGCTTCATGCCTCAGGCTGGGTCTTTGGAGACTTAAAACCAGAAAATTTAATCGTCAGCATGCCATCCTGCCAGGTACGCTGCATCGATGTGGGAGGGACCACCCTCATCGGCAGGTCCATCAAAGAGTTCACGGAATTCTTTGACCGCGGGTATTGGGGCCTCGGCTCAAGGAAAGCTGAGCCTTCTTATGACCTGTTTGCGGTGGCGATGATAGTCATTAATTCCCATTATCCGAAACGGTTCATCAGAAAAGGAGATGGCTATGCCCAGCTGTCAGCGGCAATCGGGAACGTCCCGGAGCTTAAAGGCTATGAACGCATCCTGGATAAAGCGCTCCTCGGTAAATATCAATCAGCGGCTGAGATGAGACAGGAACTGCTGGATGCCGCCCAGCCCCGTTCCGAAATGAAGGCGGCGGGGCCCCGGTCAGTCAATACTGTGCCCAGCAGGAAAAATGGGACTCCAGCGAAGAAAAAAGGCGGGATTCTGGAATCCATTGTCCTTGTGGTTTTGATTACTTTTATATATATTGTTTATATTTACACTAAGATAATATGAACCTCGGGGAAAAAATCTTTTCAAAAAATGAAACCTTTCACACTTATAGACGTATAAACAAAATAGCCTGTCGTCTGTACAGGCAAAAGAGTAAGGATGTTACGAATGTTAGAGAGAAGAATCCTTCATTATATTAAGATGCACAAACTGCTGGAGCCGGGAGAAAAGCTGCTGGCAGGAGTTTCAGGCGGGCCGGATTCATTGGCTTTGCTCCATTTTCTTGCAAACCTTCGGGAGGATTATGGGATACAGCTGTACACCGCCCATGTGGATCATATGTTCAGGGGCCGGGAATCCTATGAAGACCTTCTGTTTGTAAAAGATGCCTGCCGTGCGCTGGATATTGCATTTGAAGGGAAAAGCATTGACGTAAATGCCTATAGGGAAGAAACAGGACTCAGTCCGCAGAATGCCGCAAGAGTCCTCCGTTATCAGTTTTACAGGGAAGTAATGGACAAATACGGCATCAGGAAGCTGGCACTCGGCCATCATGGAGATGATCAGATCGAGACAATCCTGATGAGGCTGACCAGGGGGGCAAGCGGATTTGCAAGGGCCGGCATTGCCGTTAAGCGCAGGTTTCATGAAGGGGAAATCATCAGGCCGTTCCTCGCTGCAGATAAGGAGGAGATCCTTGATTATTGCAGGAGACATGGACTGCAGCCCAGGATGGACCCAAGCAATGAAAAAGGCAGTTACAGCAGAAATCGCTTCCGGTTAAGTGTTTTGCCATTTCTAAAAAGGGAAAACATAAAAGCACATGAACATTTCCAACGTTTCAGCGAAGAAACAAGAGAGGATGAGGAGCTGCTTTTGGAGCTTGCCAGAATAAGGATGGAGAGTGTCTGGGTGAAGAAGGACAGGATGCATTCAGCCATATGCATTCAAGCCCTGGGAGCAATGCCAAATTCTTTACAAAGAAGAGGCATTCAACTAATATTAAACTATCTTTATGGTGAGAATCCTGAATCATTATCTGCTAAACACATCACTCAGGTCAAGGAGCTGCTTCTTAACCCTGATCCCTCTGCAGAACTACATTTTCCTAACAATTTATTGGTGAAAAAATCATATGATCTCTGTATGTTTTCCTTCCTTCAGGCACAACCTAAGCCTTATTCCGTAAAGCTTGCGGTGCCTGGTGTGACACGGCTGCCCAATGGATATTCCATTGAAGCGCAGTTTGTGGAAAGGCTTCCTGAGAATCGGAGCAACAATACTTTCCTGATACGTACTGGCGGCGGCCTGCTTGCGCTCCATGCCCGAACAAGATTGAATGGCGACAGGATGCTTCTAAAGGGCCTTAAAGGCGGTTCCAAAAAGATCAAGGATCTATTCATTAATGAAAAAACGCCTGCGGAAAGCCGGGACTCCTGGCCGATCGTAACAGATGCGTCAGGGGAAATTCTCTGGGTGCCGGGAATAAGAAAATCCAGCTGGGAAGCAGAATACTGTGATAAAGAGCACTCATACATATATCTCGAATATATCAAAGTCTAGTTCTTCTAGGGGGCAAAACAGAAAAATGAGCATGAAAAACGATATTGAAAACATCTTGATCACTGAAGAGGAAATCCAGGAGAAAACAAGAGAGCTTGCCGTACGCTTAAGCGAAGATTACAAAGATAAATTCCCGCTTGCGATTGGTGTCCTAAAAGGAGCCATGCCGTTCATGTCCGATCTCTTAAAAAGAGTGGATGCTTATCTTGAAATGGATTTCATGGATGTGTCGAGCTACGGCAATTCCACTGTCTCTTCAGGAGAAGTCAAAATAATCAAGGACCTGGATACCTCAGTCGAGGGGCGCGATATTGTCATCATCGAGGATATCATTGATTCAGGCCTTACACTGAGCTATCTTGTAGAGCTGTTCCGCTACCGAAAGGCCAAGACCATCAAAATTGTGACACTGCTGGATAAGCCATCAGGCAGGAAGGCAGATATCAAGGCGGATTATGCAGGGTTTATCGTACCGGATGCCTTTGTTGTTGGATATGGCCTTGATTATGCTGAAAAGTATAGAAACCTTCCATACATCGGAATTCTTAAGCCGGAAGTTTACCAGAATCAAGAATAAAGCACTTTGTTTTCAGGCAAAATTGTCATATTTGTGAAGGAAGAGCAATATATTGTAAATCCTTGATTTTGTATGATACTATTCTATTTAGTTTTTTAGTGTGGGAGGAGGTTAGGGATGAATCGGATCTTCCGTAATACAATATTCTATCTACTGATATTTTTGGTGATTATTGGGGTTGTAAGCATCTTCAACAACCATAATGAACCAACCGATAATATATCCCAGGATGCGTTCTTTGAACGCCTGGAAAAAGGTGACGTAAAATCTATAACCCTGCAGCCCGAGCGTCTTGTCTATGAGGTAAAGGGAACGCTTGAAAAGGGCAAAAAGGACGGGTTCATCACATATGTGACGAACAATAATAATACCCTGGACCGCATCAACAAGGCGGTCGACGAGAATGAGGTGAAGCTGGAGACGCTTCCTGCGAAGGAAACCAGCGGATGGGTAACGTTCTTTACATCCATCATTCCTTTCGTCATCATCTTCATACTGTTCTTCTTCCTGCTCAACCAGGCTCAGGGCGGCGGAAGCCGTGTCATGAACTTCGGGAAAAGCAAGGCAAAGCTTTATAACGACGATAAGAAAAAGGTTCGTTTTAAAGATGTTGCCGGCGCGGATGAAGAAAAGCAGGAGCTTGTCGAGGTCGTTGAGTTCCTGAAGGATCCAAGGAAATTTGCTGAGCTTGGCGCCCGGATTCCTAAGGGTGTCCTCCTGGTGGGACCTCCAGGAACTGGTAAGACCCTTCTTGCAAGGGCGGCCGCAGGAGAAGCGGGAGTACCTTTCTTCTCCATCAGCGGTTCCGATTTCGTTGAAATGTTCGTGGGTGTCGGTGCCTCACGTGTGCGTGACCTGTTCGAAAATGCCAAAAAGAATGCACCATGTATCATCTTCATTGATGAGATTGATGCTGTCGGACGCCAGCGCGGCGCCGGTCTTGGCGGCGGGCATGATGAGCGCGAACAGACGCTTAACCAGCTTCTTGTTGAAATGGACGGCTTCGGTGCCAATGAAGGAATCATCATCATTGCGGCAACCAACAGACCGGACATTCTGGATCCTGCCCTCCTGCGTCCGGGACGCTTTGACAGACAGATTACTGTCGACCGTCCGGATGTTAAGGGACGTGAAGCTGTGCTCCAGGTACATGCCCGCAATAAGCCTCTTGATGAGTCAGTGAACCTTAAGGCTATAGCCACAAGGACGCCGGGCTTCTCAGGCGCGGATCTAGAGAATCTTTTGAACGAAGCTGCACTGGTTGCTGCAAGACGAAATAAGAAAAAAGTCGATATGTCTGACATAGACGAGGCAACTGACCGTGTCATTGCCGGTCCTGCCAAGAAAAGCCGGGTGATTTCAGAGAAGGAAAGGCGCATCGTGGCTTACCATGAAGCAGGCCATACTGTTATCGGCACGGTTCTTGATGAAGCAGAAATGGTTCACAAGGTAACGATTGTTCCGCGCGGCCAGGCTGGTGGATATGCAGTCATGCTTCCTAAGGAAGACCGCTACTTCATGACCAAGCCTGAACTGCTCGATAAGATCGTAGGTCTTCTCGGCGGCCGTGTAGCTGAAGAAATCACCTTCGGCGAAGTGAGCACCGGGGCACACAATGACTTCCAGCGTGCCACTGGCATTGCCCGCCGGATGGTTACAGAATTCGGAATGAGTGACAAGCTGGGCCCGATGCAGTTTGGCCAGGCTCAGGGAGGACAGGTGTTCCTGGGACGCGACCTTCACAATGAACAGAATTACTCGGATAAGATCGCTTATGAGATTGATACCGAAATCCAGACCTTCATCAAGGAAAGCTATGAACGTGCGAGAACCATCCTGACTGAAAACCGGGATAAGCTTGAAATTATCGCCACTACTCTTCTTGAGGTTGAAACTCTGGACGCAGATCAAATCAAGCATCTGATCGACCATGGCACACTTCCTAACAAGACAGTCGGTCTTGATAAAGATGTCAAAGTGAACATCCATACAAAATCAGAAGATGAGCGCTCAGAGGATAAGAATTCTTCAGGCACAACCAGCCCGAAGACTATACCTAATCCTCAGCTGCAGGAAGGGCATCCTACGGACAATCCAAAGGATAAGTTTCCACCAGTGAATGATGAAAGCCGCAAATCTGATCTGTAATAAGAAAAAAGGCATCCGCATGGGTGCCTTTTTCTGTGGAAAAGCGGAGCTGCATATATCATGAGCCAGGTGTGAGCCTCCTTTTCTTGCCGGCATTCCTGCCTGCGCCTTACTCCGCTCCACCGCCTAATTGTGTTTGTTCCTGCTCTTGTTAAGGTTCCTTTCCATGCATGGTCCGCCAGTAGAAAAATTATGTTATTAAATGCGAATCCGGATTGGTCAGCAGGTCGCAATCCTATCCTTAAATTGAGTAATTATGATATGATGTGGAAGGATAAAATGTGTTATTGTCGTCTTTGATTTGTACGTACCTGCCCAGAAGGCAGCTATTCTTATATATTATCTAAAGTGGTGAATGATATGATTTTTGTACTGGATGTTGGAAACACAAATATTGTTCTGGGTGTATATGAAGGAGAAAAGCTTAAGCATCACTGGAGGATTGAAACGAACCGCCATAAAACGGAAGATGAATTTGGCATGGTTATCAAAGGTCTTCTTCAGCATGTTGGATTGACATTCAAGGATTTTGACGGAATTATCATTTCATCGGTGGTTCCTCCCATTATGTTTTCACTTGAAGGCATGTGCCTGAAGTATTTTGAAATAAAGCCTCTTATTGTTGGACCGGGAATTAAAACGGGCCTCAATATAAAATATGATAATCCCAAGGAAGTCGGGGCAGACCGTATTGTTAATGCTGTTGCCGGCATTCACGAATACGGCAGCCCTCTGATAATCGTTGATTTTGGGACGGCTACGACGTATTGCTATATCAATGAACAGAAACAATATATGGGCGGTGCCATTGCTCCGGGAATCGGTATTTCCACAGAAGCATTATACTCGAAAGCCGCGAAACTCCCGAGGATTGAAATAGCCCGGCCGGATGATATCATCGGCAAGAATACAGTTTCAGCTATGCAGGCGGGCATTCTTTTTGGTTATGTCGGCCAGGTTGAGGGAATTGTTAAACGTATGAAGGACCACAGCCAGACACAGCCTAAGGTAATCGCCACAGGCGGCCTCGCAAAACTTATATCAAAAGAATCACCTTTAATTGATGTCGTGGATCCTTTCCTTACACTGAAAGGATTACAGCTGATTTATAAACGCAATATATAAGCATGCTAATTAAAGCGGAAGGCGGTTTTAGTGAATGTCAGATTATATAGTAAAAGCTTTGGGTTTTAACGGACAGGTCAGGGCTTACGCCGCTGCCACTACCGAGACAGTGGGAGAAGGCCAGAGGCGTCACGGGACCTGGCCGACAGCTTCGGCTGCACTCGGCCGGACCATGACAGCCGGCGTCATTATGGGCGCTATGCTTAAAGGTGATGAAAAGCTCACAATCAAGGTTGAAGGAGGAGGCCCAATCGGGGCAATTCTCGTTGACAGCAATGCCAGAGGAGAAGTCCGCGGCTATGTGACACATCCGCAGGTTCACTTTGATCTCAATGAGCATGGCAAGCTGGATGTAAGACGGGCTGTCGGCACGGAAGGCACCCTGACGGTCGTGAAGGACATTGGGCTCAGAGACCATTTTACTGGACAAGTACCTATCGTTTCCGGTGAACTGGGCGATGATTTCACCTATTACTTCGCTTCATCTGAGCAGGTACCTTCATCAGTGGGGGTGGGGGTCCTTGTGAACCCTGACAACTCCATTCTTGCTGCAGGAGGATTCATACTCCAGCTCCTCCCGGGTGCTGATGAGGAGACCATTGAACAACTGGAGCAAAGGCTGAAGTCGATTCCTCCTATCTCCAAACTAATCCAGCAGGGCCTTAGCCCTGAAGAGATTCTTGAAGAACTGATGGGGAAAGGCGATGTTAAATTCCTTGAAACCCTTCCTGTCCAGTTTAAATGCCAGTGCTCAAAAGAAAGAATTGCCAATGCACTGATAAGCCTGGGCTCCGATGAAATCGGCGACATAATAGAGGAAGACGGCAAGGCGGAAGCGCAATGCCATTTTTGTAATGAAGTTTATCATTTCGATAAAGATGAGCTGGAAGAATTGAAAGCAGAAGCGAAGTAATATTCCATATCTAAGACTGCATTAAAAGGGCGCGCCATGTCATGGTTACCATGGATGGGACAGCGTCCTTTTTAAATGCCATCTTTTCGATACCTATAAAAACCTATATGCAAGGTTGAAATGTTTGACAATTCGGCGAATTGGATGTAACATTTTTAAATAAAACCAATAAAAATACTGGGGATTAAGAGGTGGAGAAAATGGCACGTGTTGCAAATTCAGTAGCAGATTTGGTCGGCCAGACGCCGATCGTGAAATTGAATCGTATTGTAGAAGATAATATTGCAGATGTTTATTTAAAATTAGAATATATGAATCCGGGAAGCAGTGTGAAAGACCGGATTGCGCTCGCTATGATTGAGGCAGCCGAAGAGAGCGGCAAGCTTAAGCAGGGTGATACGATCATTGAACCAACAAGCGGAAACACGGGAATCGGTCTCGCTATGATAGCTGCAGCCAAAGGCTACCGCTCTATTCTGGTTATGCCGGAAACCATGAGCATGGAGCGCCGGAATCTTCTTCGAGCATATGGGGCGGAGCTGGTGCTGACACCAGGGCCTGAAGGTATGGGTGGAGCCATCCGAAAAGCTGAGGAATTGGCAAAGGAAAATGGTTACTTTGTTCCTCAACAGTTCAAAAATGAGGCCAATCCAGAAGTACACCGCAAAACTACGGGCAAAGAAATTGTATCTCAGATGGATCAGCTTGATGCCTTTATCTCCGGAATTGGAACGGGCGGTACAATCACAGGTGCTGGTGAAGTGCTTAGGGAGAATTTCCCCGGCATCAAGATAGTCGCTGTAGAACCTTCTGATTCTCCGGTTCTTTCCGGCGGGAAGCCCGGCCCTCATAAAATACAGGGAATCGGTGCCGGTTTTATTCCTGACATCCTGAATACGGAGATCTATGATGAAATCATACAGGTCAAGACAGACGATGCTTTCGATTACGCGCGCCGCGCGGCCAGGGAAGAAGGGATTCTTGGCGGCATCTCGTCCGGAGCAGCCATTTATGCCGCTATTGAAGTGGCTAAGAAGCTTGGCAAAGGCAAAAAGGTACTGGCTATCATCCCAAGCAATGGTGAAAGGTACCTCAGCACCCCTCTTTATCAATTTGAGCAGGAATAAATAACACTCCTGCCACTATATAAGATCGAAAAAGCTCGGCTTCCGGCCGAGTTTTTTATTGGCCAAATATATAGTAATATAAATGAGAAGAGCCATTTAATTCGCATTTTATCAGCTTGGAGGTACTTATGGAACAAATCATTGAATGCGGTCCCTATACACTTGACTACGGCCGCAAGACCATCATTATGGGTATCGTGAATGTAACGCCAGATTCCTTCTCGGATGGCGGAAGATACAGAAACATAGATTCTGCACTTCGGCATGCTGAACAGCTGATTGCGGATGGCGCGGATATACTTGATATCGGCGGA
Organism: Paraperibacillus esterisolvens; assembly: GCF_046237625.1. Classification (GTDB taxonomy): domain Bacteria; phylum Bacillota; class Bacilli; order Bacillales; family DSM-1321; genus Paraperibacillus; species Paraperibacillus esterisolvens. Next base: position 81,540 of record NZ_CP143545.1, read on the forward strand.
GAATCCACACGCCCCGGTCATGAACGGATTTCAGATGAAGAAGAGATGGAAAGAGTCATTCCTGTCATTGAAGCCGTTTCCAGGTCCCTTGAGATCCCCATTTCCATAGATACCTATAAGTCAGCAGTCGCGGAGGCAGCAGTTAAAGCTGGTGCCCATGTTATCAATGATATTTGGGGCGGAAGGGCAGATGAAAAGATGGCGCCGCTGGCGGCTGAATCAGGTGTGCCCATCGTGCTGATGCATAATCGGACTGACCTGACGTACAGCCATTTTATCAGGGATGTGTTAAGTGATTTATTTAATTCAATAAATAAAATGAAGCAGGCGGGAGTAGCGGACCAAAATATCATACTCGACCCTGGCATCGGTTTTGCCAAGGATTTTGATTTGAATCTTGAAATGATGAGAAACCTGGATAAGCTAACTTCACTTGGATATCCAGTCCTGCTTGGTACATCTCGCAAAGGGTTTATCGGGCAGATTCTTGATCTCCCTCCCGATGAAAGAATGGAAGGCACAGGAGCTACTGTATGTTATGGGATCCAGCAGGGATGCCAGCTGGTCCGGGTCCACGATGTAAAAGGGATAGCCCGGATGGCCCGAATGATGGATGTTATGATGGGGAAAGGGGAATGGGATGGATAAAATATTTGTTCAGGGAATGGAGTTCTATGGTTATCATGGCGTATTTCCGGAAGAAACCCGCCTCGGGCAGAGGTTTAGAGTTGATCTGACCGTAGAAGCAGATTTAAGGAGAGCGGGAAATAGTGACGATCTCCACGATTCTGTCAGCTATGCCGACCTCTTTAATGTAACGAAAAGCATAGTGGAGGGAGAGCCGTATAAGCTGATAGAAGCAGTCGCGGAAAAAATATCAGAAGCGGTTCTCGGTGGATTTGACAGGATTCAAAGCTGTACTGTCAAAGTGATAAAACCTGATCCTCCCATCCCCGGGCGGTATGATTTTGTTGCAATCGAAATTAAGAGAGCCCGTGAATCATGAACCATACAGCCTATCTGTCCCTTGGCTCTAATATAAAGGATCGGCTCGAGCATCTTACCTCGGCTGTCCGGTCGCTTGCAGGTGATCCTTCTGTCCGTGTAGCCAAAGTTTCCTCCATTTATGAAACAGATCCTGTTGGCTATACAGGACAGGATTGTTTTTTAAATATAGCGGTAGAGGTAAAAACTTTTCTAAGCCCCGCAGAATTGCTTGAGAAGTGTCAATCCATTGAGCGGGAACTTGGGAGAAAAAGGGTAATAAGGTGGGGACCAAGGACAATAGACCTTGACATTTTGCTGTATAATCACGAAAATATTGAAACAGAGAGTCTTTCAGTTCCACATCCGAGAATGCATGAAAGAGCATTTGTCCTTGTTCCGTTATTGGAGTTAAATCCATCACTTAAGGATCCTGTCAGCCAGACGCTTTTGGCAGACTTCCTTGAGGCTATTCCTGATAAAGAGGGAGTTCGATTATGGAAGCAGAAAAGTGGGGCAGACGTATTCGCGCCTTTCGAAAGCTGAAAGGCTTTACGCAAGAAGAATTCGCAAGGAAAATTGGAGTTTCTGTTTCCCTGCTGGGGGAAGTCGAGAGAGGAAATCGCATGCCTTCAGAAACCATGCTCGGAACCGTCTGCGAAATGCTGAACATCTCACTAGAAGAACTGCGGCCGCATGAATAGCAGGCATCTTAATATATATGATTCAAAAGGAGGACCACCGTGTTAAAAATCGGCAATATCGAGATGAAGAACCAGGTAGTTCTTGCACCAATGGCCGGTATCTGTAATTCCGCTTTCCGCCTTACAGTCAAAGAGTTTGGCGCCGGGCTTGTCTGTGCGGAAATGATCAGTGACAAGGGCATTGTCCTAAAAAATGAAAAAACGATGAATATGCTTTATATCGATGAGCGGGAAAAGCCGCTTTCCCTCCAGATATTCGGAGGGGAAAAGAATACCCTTGTAGAAGCGGCCCGTTTTGTCGATAAGAATACTAATGCCGATATTATCGATATTAATATGGGATGCCCCGTACCGAAAATCACAAAGTGTGACGCTGGTGCGAAGTGGCTTCTGGATCCGGATAAAATTTATGAAATGGTCTCCTCAGTAGTGGACGCTGTAGACAAGCCGGTAACTGTAAAAATGCGGATGGGCTGGGATGCAGAGCATATCTATGCTGTCCGAAATGCCCAGGCTGTAGAGCGGGCGGGCGGAAGCGCCGTTTCCCTGCACGGAAGAACACGCGTTCAGATGTATGAAGGGCAGGCGGACTGGAATATCATCCGTGAAGTGAAGCAGTCGGTCAGCATCCCTGTTATCGGTAACGGAGATGTAGAGACGCCTCTGGATGCAGAACGCATGCTGAAGGAAACGGGAGCCGATGGCGTCATGATCGGCCGGGCGGCACTCGGTAATCCATGGATGATTTATCAGACAGTAAACTACCTTCAGACTGGCGAATTGGCTGGCGAACCATCAATCAGAGAGAAGATTGATGTATGTGTGCTCCACCTGGACCGCCTGATCAATCTTAAAAGTGAATATATCGCTGTCCGGGAAATGAGAAAGCATGCTGCCTGGTATTTAAAAGGAATCAAAGGGCATGCAAGGGTACGTAATTTTATCAATGAATCCGAAACCAGAGAACAGCTCGTTTCAATATTATACAGCCTGGCAGAGGAAGCATCCGTTAAGCCTGCCTGATTGACAAGTACCGCTTATTTTCCTATAATACCCATTAATACAGACTGCCAGATGTATCTGGCAGTTTTTGTATTGTAAAGTGCCTTACATAAACAGATTACTTTGTGTAAAATAAATTGTATTCGTAATTATAATAGCCCATTAATTGAGATATGGAGTTGATCATAGTGAGTGAAGAATTAAATGACCAGCTGATGGTCAGGCGGGAAAAAATGCAGAGCATGGCTGAAGGTGGAATCGATCCATTCGGAAAGCGCTATGAGCGCACCCACCTTTCGGATGAAATCACAGCGTCTTACGAAGACCTTTCGAAAGAAGAGCTGGATGAGAAAGAAATAAGTGTAACAATCGCCGGCCGGATTATGACTAAACGCGGGAAAGGTAAAGCCGGCTTCGCCCATATCCAGGATTTAACCGGCCAGATACAAATCTATGTGCGGCAGGATGCAGTTGGAGAAGAACAGTATGAAACGTTCAACTCTGCAGATCTTGGGGACCTGATCGGGATTACAGGCACTGTCTTCAAGACAAAGGTCGGGGAACTTTCCATAAAAGCTAACGAACTTACTTTCTTAACCAAAGCGCTTCGTCCGCTGCCGGATAAATTCCACGGACTTAAGGATGTAGAGGAACGGTACAGGAAGCGTTATGTAGATCTCTTAACAAATCCTGACAGTAAAAAGACTTTCATTCTGCGCAGCCGTATCATCCAATCCATGAGAAGGTACCTGGACAGCCATGGCTATCTTGAAGTAGAAACGCCTATGATGCACTCCATTGCCGGCGGAGCATCTGCCCGTCCATTCATTACCCATCATAATACACTGGATATGACCCTTTATATGCGTATAGCCATCGAACTTCATCTGAAGCGTTTAATAGTAGGCGGTTTAGAAAAGGTATATGAAATCGGAAGAGTATTCAGAAATGAGGGTGTATCCACCCGGCATAATCCAGAATTCACAATGATCGAGCTGTATGAGGCGTATGCCGACTACGGTGATATTATGAGCCTGACTGAAAACCTGATAGCCCACATTGCCCAAGAAGTCCTGGGAAGCACAACAGTTCAATATGGCGATTATGAAGTAGATCTAAAGCCGGAATGGACAAGGCTTCATATGGTGGATGCGATCAAGGAGCATACAGGAGTTGACTTCTGGGAGAATATGAGCGGCGAGCAGGCAAGAGAGCTTGCGAAGGTACATGGTGTAGAGGTTAAAGATACGATGGAATTCGGACATGTAGTCAATGAATTCTTTGAGCAAAAAGTAGAAGACAAGCTGATTCAGCCAACCTTCATATTCGGCCATCCGGTAGAAATATCGCCATTGGCCAAAAAAAATGTAGAAGATTCCAGGTTCACAGACCGTTTCGAACTATTTATCGTAGGTCGTGAGCATGCGAATGCATTCACAGAGCTTAATGATCCGATAGACCAGCGCCAGCGGTTTGAAGCACAGCTCAAAGAGCGCGAGCAAGGGAATGATGAGGCGCACGAAATGGATGAAGACTTTATCGAGGCCCTCGAATACGGCATGCCGCCGACTGGAGGCCTGGGCATCGGCATCGACCGCCTGGTCATGCTGCTGACAAATTCGCCATCCATCAGGGATGTTCTGTTATTCCCATTGATGAGACACCGTTAATATGGGGCACTCTCCTTCTGAAGGAGGGTGCTTTTGTCTTTATTATCGAGGAAAAACATCCTTTTAATTAAAGGAGCGGAAATTCAATTAACATCATTGAATTTTTTGAATTTATGTACTTCTTATGTTCGATAAAAACTTACGAAAAAGCTATTGCCGAGATTATGATATGGTGTTATATTTATATCTGTCGTTAAAACACGGCCGCTGAAAAAACGATTTGAAAAATAACTTAAAAAAGTTATTGACGAAATGTTGAATCGGTGATAATATTAATAAGCTGTCAAAAACAGCCGGTTAATAAAAAAAAAATTGTTCTTTGAAAACTGAACGAAACAAGACGCCAGTTACTTCCTATTATGGAAGTAAACAAAACAAGTTTTAAACTTTATGAGCTATATCGAACACTTTTCGGAGAGTTTGATCCTGGCTCAGGACGAACGCTGGCGGCGTGCCTAATACATGCAAGTCGAGCGGATGGATGGGAGCTTGCTCCCTGAAGTCAGCGGCGGACGGGTGAGTAACACGTGGGCAACCTGCCCTTGAGATCGGGATAACTTCGGGAAACCGGAGCTAATACCGGATAGGTCTTTCCCTCACATGAGGGAAAGAGGAAAGACGGTTTCGGCTGTCACTCAAGGATGGGCCCGCGGCGCATTAGCTAGTTGGTGGGGTAACGGCTCACCAAGGCCACGATGCGTAGCCGACCTGAGAGGGTGATCGGCCACACTGGGACTGAGACACGGCCCAGACTCCTACGGGAGGCAGCAGTAGGGAATCTTCCGCAATGGACGAAAGTCTGACGGAGCAACGCCGCGTGAGTGAAGAAGGTTTTCGGATCGTAAAACTCTGTTGTCAGGGAAGAACAAGTGCCATAGTAACTGATGGCACCTTGACGGTACCTGGCCAGAAAGCCACGGCTAACTACGTGCCAGCAGCCGCGGTAATACGTAGGTGGCAAGCGTTGTCCGGATTTATTGGGCGTAAAGCGCGCGCAGGCGGTCTTTTAAGTCTGATGTGAAAGCCCACGGCTCAACCGTGGAGGGTCATTGGAAACTGGGAGACTTGAGTGCAGAAGAGGAGAGTGGAATTCCACGTGTAGCGGTGAAATGCGTAGAGATGTGGAGGAACACCAGTGGCGAAGGCGACTCTCTGGTCTGTAACTGACGCTGAGGCGCGAAAGCGTGGGGAGCGAACAGGATTAGATACCCTGGTAGTCCACGCCGTAAACGATGAGTGCTAAGTGTTAGAGGGTTTCCGCCCTTTAGTGCTGCAGCTAACGCATTAAGCACTCCGCCTGGGGAGTACGGCCGCAAGGCTGAAACTCAAAGGAATTGACGGGGGCCCGCACAAGCGGTGGAGCATGTGGTTTAATTCGAAGCAACGCGAAGAACCTTACCAGGTCTTGACATCCTCTGACACTCCTAGAGATAGGACGTTCCCCTTCGGGGGACAGAGTGACAGGTGGTGCATGGTTGTCGTCAGCTCGTGTCGTGAGATGTTGGGTTAAGTCCCGCAACGAGCGCAACCCTTGATCTTAGTTGCCAGCATTCAGTTGGGCACTCTAAGGTGACTGCCGGTGACAAACCGGAGGAAGGTGGGGATGACGTCAAATCATCATGCCCCTTATGACCTGGGCTACACACGTGCTACAATGGATGGTACAAAGGGCAGCAAAGCCGCGAGGCCGAGCGAATCCCATAAAGCCATTCTCAGTTCGGATTGCAGGCTGCAACTCGCCTGCATGAAGCCGGAATCGCTAGTAATCGCGGATCAGCATGCCGCGGTGAATACGTTCCCGGGCCTTGTACACACCGCCCGTCACACCACGAGAGTTTGTAACACCCGAAGTCGGTGGGGTAACCTTTATGGAGCCAGCCGCCTAAGGTGGGACAGATGATTGGGGTGAAGTCGTAACAAGGTAGCCGTATCGGAAGGTGCGGCTGGATCACCTCCTTTCTAAGGAAAAAGCGATCTTGTTTCGTTCAGTTTTGAGGGAGCATTCCTTCAAAACCTGAAAATAAATTAGAAGCGGGCTATTCGAAAGAAGAGCAGCGTTTGTCATTTATTTTTTCGTTCTTTGAAAACTAGATAACAATATAAGGCAAAAATGATTTGCGTCATTTTACCGCATCGAGTAATAAACCGAGTTAAGTTTTATTGTTTTATTATAGGTCGATGATTCAAGACCTGACAGCCCTTCGGGCTTAGGGGAAGAACATCAGCCGAATTGGTTAAGTTAGAAAGGGCGCACGGTGAATGCCTTGGCACTAGGAGCCGATGAAGGACGGGACTAACACCGATATGCTTCGGGGAGCTGTAAGTAAGCTTTGATCCGGAGATTTCCGAATGGGGAAACCCACTGTTCGTAATGGAACAGTACCTTCACCTGAATTCATAGGGTGATGGAGGCAGACCCGGGGAACTGAAACATCTAAGTACCCGGAGGAACAGAAAGCAAATGCGATTTCCCAAGTAGCGGCGAGCGAAACGGAATGTAGCCCAAACCGAAAGGCTTGCCTTTCGGGGTTGTAGGACACTCTATACGGAGTTACAAAGGAACGGGGTAGACGAAGAGACATGGAAAGGTCCGTCGAAGAAGGTAACAACCCTGTAGTCGAAACTTCGTTCCCTCCAGAGTGGATCCTGAGTACGGCGGGACACGTGAAATCCCGTCGGAAGCAGGGAGGACCATCTCCCAAGGCTAAATACTACCTAGTGACCGATAGTGAACCAGTACCGTGAGGGAAAGGTGAAAAGCACCCCGGAAGGGGAGTGAAAGAGATCCTGAAACCGTGTGCCTACAAGTAGTCAGAGCCCTATGTCCCTTTTGGGAAACGGGTGATGGCGTGCCTTTTGTAGAATGAACCGGCGAGTTACGATTTCATGCAAGGTTAAGTTGATGAGACGGAGCCGCAGCGAAAGCGAGTCTGAATAGGGCGAATGAGTATGAGGTCGTAGACCCGAAACCAGGTGATCTACCCATGTCCAGGGTGAAGTTCAGGTAACACTGAATGGAGGCCCGAACCCACGCACGTTGAAAAGTGCGGGGATGAGGTGTGGGTAGCGGAGAAATTCCAATCGAACCTGGAGATAGCTGGTTCTCTCCGAAATAGCTTTAGGGCTAGCCTCAAGTGTTAAGAGTCTTGGAGGTAGAGCACTGATTGGACTAGGGGCCCATCTCGGGTTACCGAATTCAGTCAAACTCCGAATGCCAATGACTTTTCCTTGGGAGTCAGACTGCGAGTGATAAGATCCGTAGTCAAAAGGGAAACAGCCCAGACCACCAGCTAAGGTCCCAAAGTATACGTTAAGTGGAAAAGGATGTGGAGTTGCTTAGACAACCAGGATGTTGGCTTAGAAGCAGCCACCATTTAAAGAGTGCGTAATAGCTCACTGGTCGAGTGACTCTGCGCCGAAAATGTACCGGGGCTAAACGTATCACCGAAGCTGTGGGTGGACACCTAGGGTGTCCGCGGTAGGAGAGCGTTCTAAGGGCTGAGAAGCCAGACCGGAAGGACTGGTGGAGCGCTTAGAAGTGAGAATGCCGGTATGAGTAGCGAAAGAAGGGTGAGAATCCCTTCCACCGAATGCCTAAGGTTTCCTGAGGAAGGCTCGTCCGCTCAGGGTTAGTCGGGACCTAAGCCGAGGCCGAAAGGCGTAGGCGATGGACAACAGGTTGATATTCCTGTACCACCTATTCATCGTTTGAGCGATGGGGGGACGCAGTAGGATAGGGTAAGCGCGCTGTTGGATTAGCGCGTCCAAGCAGTTAGGCTGAAAACGAGGCAAATCCCGTTTTCACATAAGCTGAGCTGTGATGGCGAGGGAAATTTAGTACCGAAGTTCCTGATTCCACACTGCCAAGAAAAGCCTCTAGCGAGATGAAGGGTGCCCGTACCGCAAACCGACACAGGTAGGCGAGGAGAGAATCCTAAGGTGTGCGAGAGAACTCTCGTTAAGGAACTCGGCAAAATGACCCCGTAACTTCGGGAGAAGGGGTGCTCATCTGGGTGAATAGCCCGGATGAGCCGCAGTGAATAGGCCCAGGCGACTGTTTAGCAAAAACACAGGTCTCTGCGAAGCCGCAAGGCGAAGTATAGGGGCTGACGCCTGCCCGGTGCTGGAAGGTTAAGGGGAGAGGTTAGCGCAAGCGAAGCTTTGAACTGAAGCCCCAGTAAACGGCGGCCGTAACTATAACGGTCCTAAGGTAGCGAAATTCCTTGTCGGGTAAGTTCCGACCCGCACGAAAGGCGTAACGATCTGGGCACTGTCTCAACGAGAGACTCGGTGAAATTATACTACCTGTGAAGATGCAGGTTACCCGCGACAGGACGGAAAGACCCCGTGGAGCTTTACTGCAGCCTGATATTGAATTTTGGTACAGCTTGTACAGGATAGGTAGGAGCCTTTGAAGCCGGAGCGCCAGCTTCGGTGGAGGCATCGGTGGGATACTACCCTGGCTGTATTGAAATTCTAACCCGCGCCCCTTATCGGGGCGGGAGACAGTGTCAGGCGGGCAGTTTGACTGGGGCGGTCGCCTCCTAAAGAGTAACGGAGGCGCCCAAAGGTTCCCTCAGAATGGTTGGAAATCATTCGCAGAGTGTAAAGGCACAAGGGAGCTTGACTGCGAGACCTACAAGTCGAGCAGGGACGAAAGTCGGGCTTAGTGATCCGGTGGTTCCGCATGGAAGGGCCATCGCTCAACGGATAAAAGCTACCCCGGGGATAACAGGCTTATCTCCCCCAAGAGTCCACATCGACGGGGAGGTTTGGCACCTCGATGTCGGCTCATCGCATCCTGGGGCTGTAGTCGGTCCCAAGGGTTGGGCTGTTCGCCCATTAAAGCGGTACGCGAGCTGGGTTCAGAACGTCGTGAGACAGTTCGGTCCCTATCCGTCGTGGGCGCAGGAAATTTGAGAGGAGCTGTCCTTAGTACGAGAGGACCGGGATGGACGCACCGCTGGTGTACCAGTTGTCTTGCCAAAGGCATCGCTGGGTAGCTATGTGCGGACGGGATAAGTGCTGAAAGCATCTAAGCATGAAGCCCCCCTCAAGATGAGATTTCCCATAGCGTCAAGCTAGTAAGATCCCTGAAAGATGATCAGGTAGATAGGTCTGAGGTGGAAGCGTGGCGACACGTGGAGCTGACAGATACTAATCGATCGAGGACTTAACCTATCTTGTTTATACTCGAAAACGTAATGCAGATCAGCCTTTGTTATCTAGTTTTGAAGGAACGAAAGTTACTTCATATCTGTCTGGCAGTTATGGCAAAGAGGCCACACCCGTTCCCATCCCGAACACGGAAGTTAAGCTCTTTAGCGCCGATGGTAGTTGGGGGCTCTCCCCCTGTGAGAGTAGGACGCTGCCGGGCAGGTTATTATATGGAGGATTAGCTCAGCTGGGAGAGCATCTGCCTTACAAGCAGAGGGTCGGCGGTTCGATCCCGTCATCCTCCACCATATATCCTTTCTGTGCCGGTGTAGCTCAATTGGTAGAGCAACTGACTTGTAATCAGTAGGTTGGGGGTTCAAGTCCTCTTGCCGGCACCATTTTTTACCTCTTGTATCTTTATGTGAGCAGCAGTACAATAGATTTTGCTGCTGATTAATAAAGTTCTCAATTTTACTTGAGCGAGCCATTAGCTCAGCCGGTAGAGCATCTGACTTTTAATCAGAGGGTCGAAGGTTCGAATCCTTCATGGCTCACCATCTTTTCTTAATAACATGCGGGTGTGGCGGAATTGGCAGACGCACTAGACTTAGGATCTAGCGCCTTACGGCGTGGGGGTTCGACTCCCTTCACCCGCACTTTTGTCTTGCGGAAGTAGTTCAGTGGTAGAATACAACCTTGCCAAGGTTGGGGTCGCGGGTTCGAATCCCGTCTTCCGCTCCAGTCTTTTTCACGCCGGGGTGGCGGAACTGGCAGACGCACAGGACTTAAAATCCTGCGGTAGGTGACTACCGTACCGGTTCGATTCCGGTCCTCGGCACCATAAATACAAATTGCGCCCGTAGCTCAATTGGATAGAGCGTCTGACTACGGATCAGAAGGTTATGGGTTCGACTCCTTTCGGGCGCGCCATATATACGGGAAGTAGCTCAGCTTGGTAGAGCACTTGGTTTGGGACCAAGGGGTCGCAGGTTCGAATCCTGTCTTCCCGACCATTCCTTTTTTACTTCGGGGCCTTAGCTCAGCTGGGAGAGCGCCTGCCTTGCACGCAGGAGGTCAGCGGTTCGATCCCGCTAGGCTCCACCAAAGATTGTTCTTTGAAAACTGAACGAAACAAGACGCCAGTTACTTCCTATATGGAAGTAAACAAAACAAGTTTTAAACTTTATGAGCTATATCGAACACTTTTCGGAGAGTTTGATCCTGGCTCAGGACGAACGCTGGCGGCGTGCCTAATACATGCAAGTCGAGCGGATGGATGGGAGCTTGCTCCCTGAAGTCAGCGGCGGACGGGTGAGTAACACGTGGGCAACCTGCCCTTGAGATCGGGATAACTTCGGGAAACCGGAGCTAATACCGGATAGGTCTTTCCCTCACATGAGGGAAAGAGGAAAGACGGTTTCGGCTGTCACTCAAGGATGGGCCCGCGGCGCATTAGCTAGTTGGTGGGGTAACGGCTCACCAAGGCCACGATGCGTAGCCGACCTGAGAGGGTGATCGGCCACACTGGGACTGAGACACGGCCCAGACTCCTACGGGAGGCAGCAGTAGGGAATCTTCCGCAATGGACGAAAGTCTGACGGAGCAACGCCGCGTGAGTGAAGAAGGTTTTCGGATCGTAAAACTCTGTTGTCAGGGAAGAACAAGTGCCATAGTAACTGATGGCACCTTGACGGTACCTGGCCAGAAAGCCACGGCTAACTACGTGCCAGCAGCCGCGGTAATACGTAGGTGGCAAGCGTTGTCCGGATTTATTGGGCGTAAAGCGCGCGCAGGCGGTCTTTTAAGTCTGATGTGAAAGCCCACGGCTCAACCGTGGAGGGTCATTGGAAACTGGGAGACTTGAGTGCAGAAGAGGAGAGTGGAATTCCACGTGTAGCGGTGAAATGCGTAGAGATGTGGAGGAACACCAGTGGCGAAGGCGACTCTCTGGTCTGTAACTGACGCTGAGGCGCGAAAGCGTGGGGAGCGAACAGGATTAGATACCCTGGTAGTCCACGCCGTAAACGATGAGTGCTAAGTGTTAGAGGGTTTCCGCCCTTTAGTGCTGCAGCTAACGCATTAAGCACTCCGCCTGGGGAGTACGGCCGCAAGGCTGAAACTCAAAGGAATTGACGGGGGCCCGCACAAGCGGTGGAGCATGTGGTTTAATTCGAAGCAACGCGAAGAACCTTACCAGGTCTTGACATCCTCTGACACTCCTAGAGATAGGACGTTCCCCTTCGGGGGACAGAGTGACAGGTGGTGCATGGTTGTCGTCAGCTCGTGTCGTGAGATGTTGGGTTAAGTCCCGCAACGAGCGCAACCCTTGATCTTAGTTGCCAGCATTCAGTTGGGCACTCTAAGGTGACTGCCGGTGACAAACCGGAGGAAGGTGGGGATGACGTCAAATCATCATGCCCCTTATGACCTGGGCTACACACGTGCTACAATGGATGGTACAAAGGGCAGCAAAGCCGCGAGGCCGAGCGAATCCCATAAAGCCATTCTCAGTTCGGATTGCAGGCTGCAACTCGCCTGCATGAAGCCGGAATCGCTAGTAATCGCGGATCAGCATGCCGCGGTGAATACGTTCCCGGGCCTTGTACACACCGCCCGTCACACCACGAGAGTTTGTAACACCCGAAGTCGGTGGGGTAACCTTTATGGAGCCAGCCGCCTAAGGTGGGACAGATGATTGGGGTGAAGTCGTAACAAGGTAGCCGTATCGGAAGGTGCGGCTGGATCACCTCCTTTCTAAGGAAAAAGCGATCTTGTTTCGTTCAGTTTTGAGGGAGCATTCCTTCAAAACCTGAAAATAAATTAGAAGCGGGCTATTCGAGGAAGCTTTAACGAATGAACACCGGAGTGTACTTCACGTACATGAGGATGTGAATGAGTGAAGCTGACGAAGAAGAGCGGCGTTTATCATTTATTTTCATCGTTCTTTGAAAACTAGATAACAATATAAGGCAAAAATGATTTGCGTCATTTTACCGCATCGAGTAATAAACCGAGTTAAGTTTTATTGTTTTATTATGGTTCGATGATGAAGCGAAACTTCTCCGGCCTTCAGAGGCTGAGGAGGAGCGAGTTATTCGAGGAAGCGATCGAGTGAACACCGGAGCGTACTTTACGTACGTGAGGATGTGAACGAGTGAACTGACGAAGAAGAACGAAGCTTATCGTCAGCCGGATTTATGGTTAAGTTAGAAAGGGCGCACGGTGAATGCCTTGGCACTAGGAGCCGATGAAGGACGGGACTAACACCGATATGCTTCGGGGAGCTGTAAGTAAGCTTTGATCCGGAGATTTCCGAATGGGGAAACCCACTGTTCGTAATGGAACAGTACCTTCACCTGAATTCATAGGGTGATGGAGGCAGACCCGGGGAACTGAAACATCTAAGTACCCGGAGGAACAGAAAGCAAATGCGATTTCCCAAGTAGCGGCGAGCGAAACGGAATGTAGCCCAAACCGAAAGGCTTGCCTTTCGGGGTTGTAGGACACTCTATACGGAGTTACAAAGGAACGGGGTAGACGAAGAGACATGGAAAGGTCCGTCGAAGAAGGTAACAACCCTGTAGTCGAAACTTCGTTCCCTCCAGAGTGGATCCTGAGTACGGCGGGACACGTGAAATCCCGTCGGAAGCAGGGAGGACCATCTCCCAAGGCTAAATACTACCTAGTGACCGATAGTGAACCAGTACCGTGAGGGAAAGGTGAAAAGCACCCCGGAAGGGGAGTGAAAGAGATCCTGAAACCGTGTGCCTACAAGTAGTCAGAGCCCTATGTCCCTTTTGGGAAACGGGTGATGGCGTGCCTTTTGTAGAATGAACCGGCGAGTTACGATTTCATGCAAGGTTAAGTTGATGAGACGGAGCCGCAGCGAAAGCGAGTCTGAATAGGGCGAATGAGTATGAGGTCGTAGACCCGAAACCAGGTGA